>DATNDF010000358.1 GCA_035607015.1 Candidatus Angelobacter sp.
CCATTTGGACGGGCGATAACTCAGCTCAATGCGATTTGACCGATACTTCTCTGGCCTCACCCCAAACCGCCACGCTCCGTTTCAAGGCGCGCTGGTTGCGCGGGTGGCCGGAAGTCCTTCTCCGCGTTCACGGCAACTGGCTCGAAGCTACCGGCAGGCTGCCCCTGCCCGCCAACCTTGGAACGCCGGGAGCGCCGAACAGCCGTTTGGTCGCCAATGCCGGACCGGCGATTTACGAGGTCACTCACACGCCGGGTATCCCGGCAGCGAACCAGAACGTCGTCGTGACGGCGCGGTTGCACGATCCAAATGGCCTCCAAGGCGCCACACTTTTTTATCGCGTGGATCCAGGCGCGACTTATTCAAGCGTGTCCATGACGGACAACGGCGCCGGCGGCGACGCGATCGCGGGCGACGGCATCTACAGCGCGACGATTCCGGGCAAAGTTGCTGGCAGCGTCGTTGCATTTTACATTCAGGCCACCGATTCGCCGGGTGCTTCCAGTCGTTTCCCTGCCGCATTGAACGACAACGGACCCGTTCGCGAATGCGTGGTTTATTTCGGCGACACGATCCAGGCGACCGGTTTCGGCGCATATCACTACTGGCTCACATCGGCCAACATCGATCGCTGGGGAGGCCTTGGAAATCTGAGCAATGAGCCGATTGATGGCACCTGGGTTTACGGCAGTCGCGTGATCTACAATATGCATGGCCACTTCGCCGGCAGCCCCTACCATCAACAGTTCGACACACCCAACGGTAATTACTGCCACTACCACCTGGACATGCCGGAGGACGACCAGTTCCTCGGCACGACTTCGTTCAACAAGATTCACGCGCCAGGCAACGGGCCGTTCGACGACGACACCATCCAGCGCGAACAAACTTCCTACTGGCTTGTCCGCAAACTCGGCCTGCCCTGGAACTATCGTCGATATGTTGCGGTTTATGTCAACGGCGGCCGCCGCGGCACGTTAATGGAGGACTCCCAGGTGCCCGGCGGCGACGTTCTAAACGAACGTTTCTCAAGCGATGCCAACGGGGATCTGTACAAACTGCAACCCTGGTTCGAGTTCGATCCAACCGGTTCGGGCTTCAACAATGTCTCCTGGTGCACATTGAACAATTACACGACCACCGGCGGCGCCAAGAAACTCGCCCGGTATCGTTGGAATTATCTCAAACGCGCGGTCCAGGATTCGGCGAACAATTACACCAACGTTTTTGGTTTGATCAACGCGGCCAATACTCAGGGCGCGGGTTACACTCCGGCGATGGACGCGTTGGTTGATACGGAACAATGGATGCGTACCTTCGCCGTGGAGCATGCCGTCGGCAACTGGGACGCGTTCGGATGCCAGAACGAACAAAACATGTACGGCTACAAGCCGACACAGGGCAAATGGCAGCTCATGATCTGGGACTACAATATCGTGCTTGGCAACAGTGGATCGTGGGGGCCCGGTCAAAACCTGTTTTCAATCAACGGAGCCGACGGACCGATGCAGGCGATGTACAACAATCCTCCATTTTTAAGGGCCTACTGGCGCGCGCTTGAGGAACTCTGCAACGGACCGATGCTCGCCAATAACGTTGGCCCGGTCCTGGACGCAAAGTACGCCGCGTTTGTCGCCGACGGCGTCAACGTCGTTTCGCCGTCCGCGTCGGTCAAAGGCTGGATTGCCAGTGCGCGCACCAGCATTCTCTCCCAGGCTGCGGCCGCCAACGCCAACCCGGCCTTTGCGGTTAACGGTCCAAGTTCGTTCAGTACGAACGCGAATCAGATCACATTGACGGGCACGGCTCCCGTCGGGGTCAAAACCATTGTTGTCAACGGAGTCGCCTACCCCGTGACGTGGACCACTCTGACGAACTGGAAACTTGGCATCGCACTTTCGGGTGGATTGAACACGATCACAATTCAAGGACTGGACAATCAGGGTAACGTCGTCAGCGGCGCCACCGCGACTGTTTCCATCAATTATACCGGCATCGCCGAGCAGCCCCAGGGACACCTCGTCATCAATGAAATCATGTATAATTCCGCGCTGCCAGACGCCTCTTTTGTCGAGATACTGAACACCTCGACGACCAACGCGTTTGACCTGTCCGGGTGGCGTCTCGACGGAGCTGACTTTACGTTTCCCGGCGGCAGTATCATTCAGCCCAACGGTTTTCTTGTCGTGGCTGGCGACGCCCAAGGTTTTGTCGCGGCTTACGGCAGCAGCATTCCGCTGGCGGGAGTATTTGGCGGCAAATTGCAAAATGGCGGCGAAACCTTGAGGTTGATAAAGCCCGGGGCCACGCCCGCACAGGATGTCACAATTGACGAGGTCACTTATGACAGCACCGCGCCCTGGCCGACCGTGGCCAATGGTTTCGGCCCGTCTCTTCAACTCATCGATCCGACGCAGGACAACAACCGCGTTGCAAACTGGTCGGCCTCCGTCACCAACGCCTCCTTGGGTCCACAATGGCAGTACGTCACTGTCACTGGCACGGCCACCTCCTCGCGCCTCTACGTTTATTTGAGCGCGCCTCCTGGTGGCGGCGACGCTTACGTTGACGACGTCAAGCTGGTAGATGGTGCGACCCCCGAAGTCGGAACGAATTATATCAATGACGGCGCATTTGAGACGGCCTTGTCGGGCTCGTGGAATCTCACCCCAAACACGGCGGGCAGTGGAATCACGACGTCTTTCGCGCACGCCGGCGCAAGCAGCCTGCACCTGGTGTGCGCCACCAACGGAACAACGGTGACCGATTCGATCTGGCAGGACCTGGGGCCGTTGACGAACGGAAACCAGTACACGTTGAGTTACTGGTATCTGCCCAACACCAACGGCGCAACGCTCACGGTACGTCTGTCGGGAAGTGGCGTGCGTAGTGACCAGAACATCGCTCCTTCCGCGTTCCAGGCCACGGCGCTCTACACTCCGGGTGCCCCAAACTCCGTGCGCACAAATCTAGCAAGCTTTCCTGCGGTCTGGCTTAACGAAATTCAGCCAGGCAACGTGACTGGAGTTCAAGACCGCTTTGGACACCATCATCCGTGGGTCGAGCTGTATAACAGCGGCGCCAGTGCGCTAAACCTCTCCGGATACTACCTGGCGAACAATTATTCGAACCTTACGCAATGGCCGTTCCCGGCAACAACGACAATCAACCCGGGACAGTTTATGGTCGTCTTTGTGGACGGAAATGGCGGCGAATCCCTAAGCAACGAGCTGCATACCAGTTTCGCCGTGCCGCAGGCGAGCGGAACGATTGTGTTGACCAAAGCTATTGGCAACCAAACCACCCTCGTTGATTACCTCAACTACAGCCTGATTAACGCGGACCGTTCGTACGGGGCCTTCCCGGACGGCACGCCGGCCAGGCGCCAGAAGTTTTATTACGCCACGCCCGGCGCCACAAACGACAGTACCTGGCCGGCGGTACCCGTCACCATCAATGAGTGGATGGCCAGCAACACCGGCACTCTCGCTGACCCCGCGGATGGGCACTACGACGATTGGTTTGAACTCTACAATGCAGGCCCAACAGTTGTTGATCTGTCGGGTTACACGCTCACCGACACGCCCACCAATGCGACGCAGTTCACCATTCCGCCGGGGTACGCGGTCCCCGCCGGAGGTTACTTGCTCGTGTGGGCCGACAATGATACCAGCCAGAACGCAACCAACAGCCCCGAATTGCACACGAACTTCAAATTAAGCGGAGGTGGGGAATTCATCGGACTCTACTCACCAAACGGAACGAACATAGACGCAGTCACCTTCGCCGCGCAGACAAATGACATCAGTCAAGGCCGGTATCCTGACGGGAATTCCGGTCAATTTTATTTCATGCAGACACCAACGCCGGGGACGGCAAACCTATTGGGCATCGTGAGCAACCAGCCGCCCGCATTGTCTTCGATTGGCGCCAAATCCATCAACGAAGGCAGCCAGTTGGTCTTTACAGCGGTGGCGGCTGATCCCGACGCTGGACAAACGTTGATGTACTCGCTCGACCCTGGCGCGCCACAAGGCGCATCGATCAATCCGAGCAGCGGCGTGTTTATCTGGACGCCATCAGAGGCGCAAGGCCCCGGTTCGTATCCCATCACCGTTCGCGTGACTGACAACGGCTCACCGGCTTTGAGCGACTTCGAAACTATTGCGATTACGGTCAACGAAGTGAACACCTCACCGTCGCTCGCCTTCGTAAACAACCAGAGTGTAAACGAGGGCAGTCTGCTCACTTTCGTCGCATCGGCCTCCGATCCAGATGTTCCCGCCAACGCGCTGACTTTCAGCCTCGATCCCGGCGCACCGGCCGGAGCGAGCATCAACCCGACAAACGGCACGTTCAGCTGGACACCAACAGAAGCGCAAGGCCCCGGCACCAATTCGATCACGGTTCGCGTGACCGACAATGGCTCGCCGGCATTGAGCGACGCCCAGACGTTTGCCGTCGTGGTAAATGAGGTCAATGTCGCGCCTGTCCTCGCTCCCATTGGTAACAAGGTCGTAAGCGAAGGAAGCAATTTAACCTTTATCGCCACAGCCACCGATCCGGACACACCGGCGAACACCCTGCTTTTCAGCCTGGATCCGGGCGCACCGGTTGGAGCGAGCATCAACCCGACAAACGGCACGTTCTCTTGGACACCGACGGAGGCGCAAGGCCCCGCCACCAATTCGATCACGGTCCGCGTGACCGACAATGGTTCGCCGGCAATGAGCGACGCCAAGACTTTCACCGTCGCCGTCAATGAGGTCAATGTCGCGCCTGTTCTCGCTGCGACGACCAATCAGACCGTGACCGCAGGCATCTTGCTCAGCATCACGAACTCGGCAACGGACGCTGACATGCCCGCCAACGCTCTGTCGTTCTCCCTCGATCCCGGCGCCCCTGTTGGCGCGACAATAACCACCAGCGGCCTGTTTACTTGGACGCCGTCCGCCAACCAAGCGCCAAGCACAAACTCGATCACCGTGCGAGTCACTGATGACGGTTCGCCTCCGTTAAGCGATGCGAAGACCTTTACCATCGTTGTAAACGCGACGACTGAATTGCGTGTGACTACCATAACCGTTTCGGCCAACAACGTCGTCACGCTGAACTGGAACTCTCAGGCGGGTCTGACCTATCGAGTCGAATACAAGGACGATCTCGGTCAGACGAACTGGAATTCGCTCGGTGATTTCAACGCAAGCGGCGCCAGCACTTCTGCAACAAACGCCATCGCGGGAACACTCCAGCGGTTTTATCGAATTCACCAGTTGTAGAGGATGTGCGAGGCGGCATTCGCGGCCATGCTTGGTGTCCCTGGCGCCCGTGCCCGGGAACTTCGGCGACCCGGCGGTTTAGATGCGGCGGATGCTGTTTGAGCGGGCGACCAGAACCCGCTCATTGCTGGGCGGGATTCTCGTCGGCGTCCCCCTTCTCTTCACTGATGACCGGCGCAATGGCCTGCAGTTTATCGCCTGTCTCCAAATTGATAAGTTTGACGCCTTGTGTGTTGCGGCCGGTCTCACGAATGTCTTTTACGGACGTGCGGACCATTTGGCCGCCCACCGTGATGAGCATAATCTCGTCTTCGTCCTTCACGGTAAGCGCGCCCACCACGGCGCCCGTCTTTTCCGTGGTCTTCATCGTAATGATGCCCTTGCCACCGCGCGATTGCTTGCGATACTCCTCGAAACTTGTCCGTTTGCCAACGCCCTGCTCTCCCGCGACCAGCAATGTCGCGTCGGAAACCACAACCGCGGCGGCGACAACCGCGTCATCTTTTTCCAGATTGATTCCCCGCACGCCAGTTGCCGGTCGACCCATCGAACGCACGTCCTCCTCTCCGAACCGGATGCTCATTCCATCCCGGGTGATGAGCACGACTTCGCTCTGTCCGGTCGTCGATTTGACGTCAATCAATGCGTCTCCCGGTTCGATGCCGATGGCGATGATTCCACCCTTGCGGATATTGGCAAACTCATCGAGTGCGGTTTTTTTTACCGTTCCCCGTTTCGTTGCAAAGAAAATAAAACCCGGTTGCTGCCAAGTCTGGTCGTCATTGTTCGGGCCCGACTTGGCAAGGATACGGATGAGCGCGGCCACGGTTTCGCCGGTCTTCAATTCCAGCAGATTTGCGATGCTCCGGCCCTTCGCTGCCCGCCCCATGTCGGGGATTTCATGCACACGTTCAACGTAAACACGCCCGGTGTTCGTGAAGAACATCAGGTAATCATGCGTGCTGGCGGTAAACAGGTGCTCGATGAAGTCCGCCTCCTCTCCGTCCACGGCCGAACCATCACGCGTGGTCATGCCAATGACGCCTTTGCCGCCCCGGCGCTGGGCACGGTACGAACTCGTGTTCGTCCGTTTGATCAGGCCGTTGTGCGTAAGCGTGATGATCACGCCTTCATTCGCAATCAAATCCTCGATGGCAATCTCACCTTCATCGGGCACAAGATCGGTCAGACGAGGCGTGGCATATTTCTCTTTGATCTCCTTCAATTCGCTCTTGATGATCGCCAGGACACGGGCCTCTTTGGCAAGGATATCCATCAAATCCCGGATGGTTTCGAGCAAAGTTTTGTACTCGGCTTCGACCTTGTCGATCTCCAGTCCCGTCAACTGATAAAGCCGTAGATCCAGAATGGCGCCGACCTGCGTCTCGCTGAGTGAGTAACGGCCGTTATTGAAACGAGCCTCGTTCCGGAGCCTGAGACCGAAACCCTGCACCTGCGCGCGCGTGAATTCAAATGCGAGAAGTTTGATTTTTGCTTCCTCACGGTTGTTGGAACTTCGAATCAAGTGAATGAACTCATCCAGGTTCGCCAGCGCGATCAAATAGCCTTCCAGAACCTCGGCCCGATCCTCGGCTTTTCGCAATTCAAACTTCGTGCGCCGTACCACAACCTCGCGCCGGTGTTCGATGTAACAGTTGATCAACTCTTTCAAGTTGAGCGTCTTCGGCCGGCCGTGATCGATCGCCAGCATGTTCACGGCAAACGACGTTTCCAGCTGGGTGTGCTTGTAAAGGTTGTTGATGACGACCTTGGGGATGGCGTCCCGCTTCAACTCAATCACCAGTCGCGTGTTTTCGTCCGACTCGTTCCGCATCGCCGCGATATCCGCGATCACCTTCTCATTCACCAATTGAGCGATACGCTCCTCCAGAGCCGCCCGGTTGACGTTGTACGGAATCTCCGTGATAATCAGCTGTTCGCGCCCTCCTTTGAGTTGTTCGACTCCTACCTTGCCGCGGATCTTGAGACTACCCCGACCCGTCTGGAAATACTGCTTGATCCCTTCCATGCCACAAACCATGCCCCCGGTCGGGAAATCCGGCCCCTTGATGAACTTGAGCAGCTGCGGCAGGGCGATGTCCGGGTTGTCGATCTGGGCGCAGACCCCGTCAATGATCTCACCCAGATTGTGCGGCGGGATGTTCGTCGCCATGCCCACTGCGATACCCGTGCCTCCATTGATCAATAGATTGGGGAAAGCCGCTGGAAACACGGTCGGCTCCGTCCGAGTCTCGTCATAGTTCGGGACAAAATCCACCGTCTCCTTGTCCATGTCCTGCATGAGGGCCGCGCCCAGATGCGTCATGCGCGCCTCTGTGTAACGCATGGCCGCAGGCGGATCATCCTCAATCGAACCGAAGTTACCCTTGCCGTCCACGAGCCGCTCGCGCATGGCCCACGGTTGCGCCATGTGCACGAGAGTGGGATAAATCACCGCTTCACCGTGCGGATGGTAGTTGCCGCTTGTATCACCGCAGATCTTTGCGCATTTGCGATGTTGTCGGTTCGGAAAAAGCGACAGATCGTGCATCGCGTAAAGGATGCGTCGCTGCGAAGGCTTGAGCCCGTCACGCACGTCCGGCAGTGCGCGGGAAATGATCACCGACATGGAGTAGTCGAGGAACGAATTCTTGATCTCTTCCGCGACGTTGATTTTGGCTATCTTTTCATTTGCCGCAAACAAAGGGGTGTTGCTGACCGGCAGATCGTTCGGGTCTTTTGCTTCAGACATAGGATCAGCGCGGGCTGAGGCCCGCGGTCACAAATTCGGGTTCACACATCCAGGTTTCTCACGTTGAGCGCGTTGTCTTCGATGAACTGCCTCCGCGGTTCGACTTCGTCCCCCATCAGTTTGGTGAACATTTCCTCGGCTTCGACGGCGTCGGTTAAATCGATCCGCAGCAGTTTTCGCCGGGCCGGGTCCATGGTTGTCGCAAAAAGCTCCTTCGCGTCCATTTCCCCCAGGCCTTTGAAGCGCGTGATCTGAATGCCGCGTTTGCCAACTGCCTTCACGCCGCCCAGGATCTCCGCAATGGAGAAGAGCGGACGCACCTCGGCTTTCTCCCCATCGCCTTCGATCAATTCGAAAAGAGGTTTGTCCTGGGCTGCGTAATGTTCAACCTTCAGCCCCTTCCCTGCCAGCTTCGAAAGCAATTCGACGATGGCCTTGCTTTCGTGCAACTCAACGTGTCGTGCCCGTCGACTCTGCGGACCGCGGGATTTTTCGATCATCGCCGTGTCCGATTCCTCTTCGCCGAACAATTTCAGATCGGGATTGTCCGCTCCGAATCTGGCGAGTTCATCTTCCGAGTGAAAGTAATGAACAGTCTCATCGTTTCCTTCCCGCACCTTGACCAGGTGCCTCGGCAGTTCCTGGGTCCTCTTCTGCCGGTGCTCCACATAGTCCCCGAAGTCACCGCCATGCCGGCGCAACGCGCTCGCGTATTTATCGAGTGACTCGAGCAGCTCCAGGATTTCCGCCAGTTGCTTCTGGCTGAATTCCAGGCCATCGGCGAGGTTCTTCAAACGCACCTCTTCCGTTCCAATATGAATCAGAATCCGGTTCAACTGCGCGTCGTCATCAACGTATTCAACGCGTTTTTTGCGTGAAATTGCATACAGGGGCGGCTGGGCGATGTAAACGAAGCCCTTTCGGACCAGTTCGGTCATCTGACGGTAAAAAAACGTCAACAACAGTGTACGAATGTGCGAACCGTCAACGTCCGCGTCCGTCATGATGATAACTTTATGATAGCGCAATTTTTCGAGATTGAACGCGCCTTCTCCCTCGCCGTCGCCGATCCCCGTGCCAATGGCGGTAATCATCGTCCTGATTTCATTGTTATCCAGCACTTTGTTCAATCGGGCCTTCTCCACGTTGATCAGCTTGCCGCGGATCGGGAGAATCGCCTGAAATTTGCGGTCGCGGCCCTGCTTGGCCGAGCCACCGGCGGAATCGCCCTCGACAATGAATAGTTCCGTATTCGCCGGGTCGCGGTCCGAACAATCCGCCAGTTTTCCGGGAAGTCCCCCGCCGGTAAGAGCGCTCTTACGCACTGTCTCCCGTGCCTTGCGGGCCGCCTCGCGCGCCCGCGCGGCCATCAGCGACTTGTCAATCACCCGCTTCGCGATTGAAGGATTCGCGTCAAGAAAAGTCATCAACCCTTCATACACGATCGACGAAACAATACCGTCAATCTCGGTGTTCACCAGTTTGACCTTGGTTTGCGACTCAAATCTGGGATTCGGCAGTTTGACACTCAACACGCAGACCAACCCTTCGCGCACATCATCGCCCGAGATCGCCGGATCCTTCTCCTTCAAGAGGGTGTTCTGTCTTGCGTACTGGTTAATCGCGCGCGTGAGTGCGGTGCGAAACCCGGTCATGTGCGTGCCGCCATCCGGGTTGGCAATGGAGTTGGCAAAACACAGAATCTGATCTGTGTAGCTGTCGTTGTATTGCAGCACACAATCGACGAAAACGTCGTCCTTTTTTGAGCTTAAAACGATCGGCTTGGGATGAATCACCTGTTTGCCTTTACCGATTTGTCTGACGAATTCCTCAATACCGTCCTTGTAAAGAAAGCGTTCGCTTTTTTCGTTACGCTCATCTTTCAAAACGATTTCCAGACCGGGATTCAGAAAGGCCAGTTCGCGCAAACGGTTCGCCAGAATGTCAAATTTGAACTCTGTGGTAAGAGTAAAGATTGTCGGGTCAGGTTTGAAGGTGATCAGCGTGCCGGTATGCTTCGATTTCCCGATCACCTCAAGTTTCCGGATCGTCACACCGCGGGCGAACTCCATGTAATACACCTGTCCGTCCCGTGACACTTCCACCTTGAACCAGTCCGAAAGCGCGTTGACACATTTTGCGCCGACACCGTGAAGGCCGCCGGAGTATTTGTAAGCCCCCTGGCCGAACTTCCCGCCCGCGTGCAGGTTCGTCAATACAAGTTCGACCGCGGGGATTTTGAATTTTGGATGGATATCGACCGGAATGCCCCGTCCATCGTCCCGGATGGAAACAGAACCATCCACGTGAATTGTCAGTTCGACGCGGTCGCAAAAGCCGGCCAGGTGTTCATCGACCGAATTGTCCAGCACCTCAAATACGCAATGATGCAACCCGCGCTCGTCAGGGTCCCCAATGTACATCCCAGGCCGTTTGCGCACCGCCTCCAGGCCTTCCAATTTGTCAATCTTAGATGCGTCGTACTTTTCGGAGGCGTCTCCGGCGCCTTGCTTTTCGCGATTCGCGTTCTCAGAGGATTCGGAGTTTTCGGACATATTCAAGTCTTCCGCCAGAGCATGTTCTTTCAGCATAAAATCGATCCAGACGAGTCATTTGTCCGCGGGACAGACGGTGTGTGAATAATCTAAAAAAAGTGCTCCACGAACACAACTGTTATTTCGGGAATCTCCGGGCAAAAACCACAATCCATTGTGCGGGTGTGAAACGACACCTCGAACGCATTGTGTTCACAACCTGCTCGGGAGAACGGCGAGGACTCGCCCTTCAACTCATTGTGATTACTTCTCGGCCAGGCTCAAGACCACGAACCAGGCGGTGTCGTTCTTGTCGTCGCCGGCCAAAACCAGCAGCTCGCTGGAGTTGATCTTCTGAGTCTTCCTGACCGTTAGTTTGCCTTTGCCATAGAGCTTCACTTCGATTGAGGAATTACCCAGATTCTGGACTTCGATTTCACAGTGATCGCTCATCCTGACCCTCTTTGGAGTCCCGGTACTGGCGGTAAAATTCTGTCGATTGACTTCAAAATAATTCTTCCATTTAAAGACCTTGCGCAACTTTTCCCCTACGCCCCTGTCCATCTCTTTCAATTTGGGATCACCCGGCTTGTCATTGTTTGTGCCCCAGACGAGCTGGGCCTTTAAATTCAACTCCGTGCCCGCGCATCGGACCAGATAGATGCTGGAAAAAAACACCGCGACTGCGGCCAGGGTGATCCCTCCGCAACGAAACATTCTTTTCATGCCAGGGATATTTTGAGGAAAAAGCAGTGCGGCGTAAATCTTATTCGCGATGGCTGTCCACCCAAACCACCGTCATTGCTGCGGCCTCGGATCGGAACGAAAACGAACTGGTTTCCTCCAGTGGCGTTTCAATTTCGTGGCTGTCATCCCACGCCACCGCTGTGGAAAACTTTTCCGGTGTCCATAACGCCATTCCTACGAAGATGGCCAGCGCGCCCAGCGCGCCTGCGGGGGCCAGAAACCGGAGCCACGAAGTTGCCCGCCCCTCGGACACTTCAGCGGTTCGCCGCAGGCCTTCGTCTGCTTTGATTCGTCGTTCGATACCTGACCAGAAAAACTCGCGCGATTCGGGCAGTTTCTGTTCCAACTCATTTTCCGCGACCAATGATTTGGTGGTCCTCAGTTCCTCAAAAAGCGCGCGAGCCTCGACGTCACGACTTAACAGATCTTCCACTGTCCTCACGGCGCCCCCCGAAAGCTCGCGGTCAAGACAAGCCTGCACTTCCAGTTCTGTTTCGTGATTGGTCATCTGATTTGTTCCCGCTTCAACCCTGCCAGCAACACCGCCATTTTCCGCCGCGCATAGAACAACCGGGACATTACCGTACCGATTGAGCATTCCATTTTTTTGGCGATCTCTTTATATTCCAGATCTTCAAATTCGTGCAACACAAGCACTGTTCGATGTTCGTAAGACAGTCTCGCGAGCGCGTCGTCAATACGCCGCCGCAACTCGCCCCGTTCCAACCTTTCTGTCGGATTCGGTGTTGTCACCGGCATCTGCCGTTCCACACCGCCCGAATCCTCGTCCAGTTGTTCGATTGATTCCGCCCGCAGCCGTTTTTGCTTCCGCAACTGGTCGAGGCACAGGTTGATGACGATTCGTGTCATCCACGTGACAAAACTCGCCTCACCCTGGAACTGCTTCAGCCTTTGCCACGCCTTCACCCATGCTTCCTGTGAAAGATCAACCGCTTCTTCCTCATTCCGCATCATGCTGAAAGCCCGCCCGTAAATCTTGTCCCGATGCCGTGCGACCAGTTCTTCAAACGCCTGCATGTCGCCCCTCTGCGCAGCCTTAACGAGCCTTCCGTCCTCAACCGACGGGTAATCTAGTTTCCGCGACATGGGTTCGACGTGAGGAGGTGAAAGGCTATTCAGTCAGGCTACAACTTCCCTTTGGTGGTGGGCAGGACCCCGGCCATGCGCGGATCCCGTTGGCAGGCAAAGCCCACCGCTTTCGCAAACGATTTGAACAGCGCTTCGACAACGTGATGAGGTTCGTCGCCGTAAAGCAGCTCGAGATGGAGGCTGCAGCGCGCCGCATTGACGAATCCTTGGAAGAATTCTTTTGCCAGGCCGAAACGAAACGACGACGACGCGTCCTGGTTTCTTTCCGCGCGGGTGATTTTCTTGTGTGCCATGTCCTCCAGCCCGCGCCAGATCAGGACAGGCCGCCCGCTGAAATCCACAACGCCCCGCGCCAGGCATTCGTCCATCGGGACATACGCCTCCCCCGTGAACGGATTGCGGGGATCGAACCCCGCACCATAGCGCCGAATCCCCTTCTTGTCGCCAAGGGCGCCAGAAAATGCCTGACCCAAAGCGATACCGCAATCCTCCGTGGTGTGATGAGCGTCGACTTCAAGATCGCCTTTACACCACAAGCGCAAATCCACCGCCGCATGCTTCGCAAAGAGCGTCAGCATGTGGTCCAAAAATGGAAGGCCCGTCTTCACCGAGGACTCCCCCCTGCCATCGATGTTCAGCCTGACGATTACGCTCGTCTCTTTGGTGACTCGCTTCACCTGAGCGTGACGCTTTTTCATGGTTCATGATTAAACATTCGTTCCGCGGGAAAACAAAGCGAAAATCCACGTACGCGTATGAAATCGCACCCAGGGCGCGCGCGTGGAACTCACAGATTCGCCTTCGCCAGATGGCGCTCCGCCTCGATGGCCGCCGCGCAACCCATCCCCGCCGCCGTGACCGCCTGCCGATAGACCCGGTCCGAACAATCTCCAGCCACAAATACGCCCGCCACGTTGGTCTCCATTCCGCGCGCCGGT
Organism: Candidatus Angelobacter sp.; assembly: GCA_035607015.1. Lineage (NCBI taxonomy): Bacteria > Pseudomonadati > Acidobacteriota > Terriglobia > Candidatus Angelobacter > Candidatus Angelobacter sp. The sequence continues at coordinate 13,361 of DATNDF010000358.1, forward strand.
ACGATGTAGCCTGCGTCGTCCATATTGATGACCCCCTTGAACAGCTGTGTGTTGGGAAGGTGTCCGATGGCTACGAAAACACCGGCACAGTCCAGCACGTTTTCCTTGCCCGTCTTCACATTCTTCAGCCGCACGCCGGTCACTTTGTCCTGTTTCGCGTCCAGAATTTCAGTCACCACGGTGTCCCAGACCGGCTTGATCTTCGGGTGGGAAAGCGTCCGTTCCGCCATGATTTTCGATGCGCGCAGCGCATCCCGGCGGTGAACCAGATAAACGGTGGAGGCAAAACGCGTGAGATAAGTCGCCTCTTCGCACGCGGAATCACCGCCGCCCACAACGACAAGCGGGTGATTGCGGAACATCGGCAACGCTCCATCACATGTTGCGCAATACGTCACGCCCTTTTTATCCAGAAGTTTTTCGCTTTCTATCCCAAGATGACGATGACCCGCTCCGCTGGCAATGATGACGGTTTGCGTTTCCACGTTCTCTCCGTCAACGGTCAGCACGAATGGTCGCTTTGACAGATCTGCGCTCTCGACGGTGCCGAATTTTACCCGCGCGCCGAACCTCTCGGCTTGCTTCTGCACTCGCGTCATCAGTTCGTAGCCGTCAATACCATCGGGAAAGCCCGGAAAATTTTCAACAATACTGGTTGTCGTCAACAACCCTCCGGGCATCGTGCCGGTGAGCACCAGTGGCGAAAGGTTCGCGCGGGCGGTGTAAAGAGCAGCGGTGAGGCCGGCACAGCCCGTTCCGATGATGACCACTTTTTCCATAAGGGTGGTGAACCTAGGGGCAGTCCGCTCCCTTGGCAAGTTTTCGATGCCGCCCGCCGTTTCTTCGTGAATCCTCCGCTCAATCAACTTAAAACCGTCCCATGAACATCATCACACTGACGACCGATTTCGGTCTCGCCGACTGGTTCGCGGCGACGATGAAGGGCGTAATTCTCAGCATTCAACCCGACGCCCATATCGTGGATATGACGCATGACATCCGCCCGGGCGACATTCGCGCCGGCGCCTTTGCTTTGGCCGCTGGCTGCCGGTTTTTCCCTAAAGCCACCATTCACGTCGCGGTCGTTGACCCTGGTGTCGGCAGCGAACGGCGCGCCATTGCCGTCCGGACATCAGATTACTTCTTCGTCGGGCCGGACAACGGCGTTCTGTCCCTCGCTTTGGCGGGCGAAAATATCAAGGCCATCCATCGAATCACAAACGAGCGGCTTTTTCGCCATCCGATCAGTAACACCTTCCATGGACGCGACATCTTTGCGCCTGTCGCCGGACACTTGAGCAAGGGTCTGCCTGTCCGCCGTCTCGGCCCCGCGATGAAGAGCTTCGTGCGACTCCCCCGGTCGAAACTGCGCCGCCTTGCTGAATCCATCTCAGGCGAGATTGTTTACATCGACCGGTTCGGCAACGCGATTACCAACATCGGCGACGAAGCGCTCGGCTCGCCTCCCGACAGCTCGCCCGAAGTCTTCGTGAGACGCCGGTCACTGTGCTTCCTCCGGCCGTTTTATCAGGCTGTGCCGCATGGAAAGCCAGTCGCTGTACGCGGGTCCAGCGGTTTTCTGGAAATCGCGGTAAACGGTTGTTCAGCTGAAAATCGGCTCCGTTTGAAAATCGGCGATGAAGTAACCGTGCAGCTCAAGTCCCCTCAAAAAACCTCGACGTCATGATACGCGCTCCGGGGCCGTCGTGCGAACAGGCTCACCGCCACACCGAACACAAATCCACCGACATGCGCCCACCATGCGATGCCGCCAAAGCCCCGGCCTTCCGCACCGAGGCTCAGCGCGCCATTGAAAAACTGCAGCAGAAACCACCAGCCGAGAAACAATACCGCGGGCAATGCGAAATACGGGCCGAAAACAAACGGCGGAATGACCGTGTCAACGCGCGCGTGTGGATAAAAGCGGAAGTAGGCGCCCATCACGCCCGCAATCGCGCCGCTCGCGCCAATGGTCGGCATCTGCGAACCAAGGTTCGTGTAGATGTGCATCAACGCGGCGACCACACCGCTGGCTAGATAAAACGCCAGATACATTCCCCGCCCAAGGCGGTCTTCCACGTTGTCGCCAAATATCCACAGGGTCCACATGTTCCCGATCAGGTGCAGCCATCCGCCGTGGAGAAACATCGAACTGAAGAACGGCAGGATTTGCTCCGCCGGACTGAACGACCGGGCAATCTCCGGAATCGAGTACCGCACCGGAACGATGGCCAGCTCGATGAACGCACGTTCCAGCCGGCGTGGTCCAAGTTGCAGTTCCCAAAGGAAGCCGAGCACGTTCAACGCAATGATCACCACGGTCACGATGGGGATCCGGCGCGAAGGAATATTGTCGCGGATTGGCAGCACGGGTGGTTCTTAACCGGTCGGAACCTTCGATTGAAGTGGAATCGCCGCGCGCGAAAGGCCCATCAAAACCTTGGACAACCCGCCCGCCTCTGTGTTTCATCGGGCCTGCAAATGAGTACGGACGACACCAATTCGTTGATCGAGCAGCGCAGGGCTAATCTCGCGAAGCTCAACGCGAAGGGCATCAACCCGTTTGCGAACAAGTTCACGCCCACACTCGCCTGCGGCGAAACGCGCGCGAAGTATGTCGCCGGCGAGTTGAAGGACGCCGGCCACGTCGAAATTGCAGGGCGCATTACCGCGCATCGCGACATGGGCAAAAGCCAGTTCATGGATCTCAAGGACGTCAGCGGCCGCATCCAGATTTACGCGCAGAAGCAAACGCTCGGCGACGAGCAATTCGACATATTCAAGCACCTCGACCTGGGCGACTTCGTCGGCGTGAAAGGCGAGCTGTTCACCACCAAGGCCGGTGAGCCGAGCGTGAAGATTACTTCGTTCGTCATTCTCGCGAAGGCACTGCGTCCGCCGCCCGCTAAATGGCACGGGCTGGAAGACACGGAGATTCGTTACCGCCAGCGTTACCTCGATCTCATGGCCAACGACGAGGTAAAGGACGTGTTCCTCAAGCGCGCCGCCATCGTGCGCGAGATGCGCGACTTCATGCACTCGCGCGGCTACGTGGAAGTCGAGACGCCGATGATGCAGGCGATTCCCGGCGGCGCGGCGGCGCAACCGTTCAAGACCAAGCATAATGCGCTCGGCTGCGAATTTTATCTGCGCATCGCGCTGGAACTGTATCTCAAGCGGCTGCTCGTCGGCGGCGTGGACAAAGTGTTCGA
>DATNDF010000359.1 GCA_035607015.1 Candidatus Angelobacter sp.
CGCGCAAGGTACTATGGATTGTCGATGCGCGGTGCGGTGCTCGAAGAGTCCGAGGCGCGCAACCAAACGTTTGCCTTTGACGCGGCGGCGCTAGCCACTCCTGCACAGATGAAAATGGCGAAGGCCGAGGCAAACGCAGAAAGCCGCATCTTAACCGGATTGGTCGCAGGCGCGAGTGGAGTCCCACCCCCATCGCCACCGAAAGGCCCTGACCTCAGCCAGGTCACTGCGCGGAAGAATCTCAACGAGACCGCGTTCTTCTTTCCTCAACTCACTTCGGACAGCAATGGCGTCGTGCGGATGACGTTCACGATGCCCGAGGCGCTGACGACGTGGCGATTCCTCGGGTTTGCGCACGACAAACAGTTGCGCTCCGGTTTCCTCGAAGGCAAGGCGGTCACCTCGAAAGACCTGATGGTACAGCCGAACCCGCCCCGGTTCGTGCGTGAAGGCGACTTAATCGAGTTCACCGTCAAAGTTTCGAATCAGACGACGAATCGCCAATCCGGCAAGGTGCGGCTCACCTTCAACTCGGCTTTGAACGAAGAAACCGCGGACAGGCTGCTCGGCAATACGAAGCCAGAAATCGAGTTCGATATTCCCGGCAAGGAATCGCGCGGTTATTCATGGCGCATCAAAGTTCCGGACGGCGCGCCGTTCCTCACCTTCAAGGCTGTTGGCGCAACCGACAAAGTTTCGGACGGCGAGGAAGGTTATCTGCCGGTGTTGTCGCGGCGCATCCTCGTGACCGAGTCGCTGCCGCTGCCAATTCGCGGTCCGGCGACGAAAAAGTTCGAGTTCACGAAACTGCTCAAATCCGGCGGCTCGAAGACGCTCCGGAACCAGAGCCTGACGGTGCAAATGGTGTCGAATCCGGCGTGGTATGCGGTAATGGCATTGCCATATCTGATGGAGTTCCCGCACGAATGCACCGAGCAGACGTTCAACCGGTTTTATGCGAACGCGCTCGCCCGTTTCATCGCAGGCTCCGATCCTAAAATCCGCCGCGTGTTCGACCAATGGAAAGGGACGCCCGCGCTCGATTCGCCATTGGAAAAGAACCAGGACCTCAAGAGCGTGTTGATCGAAGAAACCCCGTGGCTGCGCCAGGCGCAGAGTGAGAACCAGGCGCGGAAGAACGTGGGAATTCTTTTTGATGAGAACCGCTTGAACTACGAAACCGGGCGCACGTTGCAGAAACTGACCGAGATGCAATTGACCGACGGTTCCTGGCCGTGGTTCCCGGGCGGGCGCGGCAATGACTACATCACGCTTTACATAACGACGGGCTTTGGCCGGATGCGGCACCTTGGTGTGGATATCAACGTCGAACCGGCCGTTCGCTCGTTGCTGCGGCTGGACAACTGGATGGAGGAGCACTACCGCGACATCATGAGATGGCCCGATCCCGACAAATACGTTCTCAGCGCCACGGACGCCCTTTATTTCTACGGACGAAGCTTTTTCCTGAAAGACAGGCCCATCGCGGCGCAGCACCAGAAGGCCATTGACTTCTTCCTCGCTCAAGCGCGCAAGCATTGGCTCAAGGTGGACAATCGCCAGTCACAAGGCCATCTCGCCATCGCGCTCAAGCGCTGGGGCGGTGAACCAAACGTTGCCACTTCGCGCGACATCATGAAGTCCATCAAAGAACGCAGCGTGACGAACGAGGAGATGGGCATGTTCTGGCGCGAAACGGAATTGAGCTGGTGGTGGTATCGCGCGCCGATCGAGACGCAGGCGTTGATGATCGAGGCGTTCGACGAAGTCATGGGCGATGCCAAAGCGGTCGAGGAATGCCGGGTCTGGTTGCTGAAACAGAAGCAGACGCAGGACTGGAAGACCACGAAGGCGACGGCCGACGCCGTGTATGCGCTGCTATTGCGCGGCAAAGACATTTTGGCGAGCGACAAGCTGGTGGAGGTGACCGTGGGCGGTGTGAATGTGACTCCTGGTAGGGACGCCGCGCCGCGGCGTCCGGGGTCGGCGCAGCGCGCCGACCCTACCGCGCCCGCTGTTGAACCCGGCACTGGATTTTACGAGCGCCGATTCACCGGTTCGGAGATCAAACCGAAGCTTGGCGAGATCACCGTGAAGAAAGCGGATGAAGGCGTGGCCTGGGGCAGCGTGCATTGGCAATACCTCGAAGACATGAGCAAGGTTACGCCTTACGAAGGAACGCCGCTCAAGCTCAAGAAATCGCTCTACACCAAAGTCAACACCAACAAAGGTCCGACACTGGAGCCGATGAAAGGCGCGTTAAACGTCGGCGACGAACTGGTCGTGCGCATCGAACTCCGTGTGGATCGCGATATGGAATACATCCACCTGAAAGACCAGCGCGGCAGCGGCACCGAGCCGGTGAACGTCCTTTCACAATACAAATATCAGGACGGCCTGGCCTATTACGAAAGCACGCGCGACACGGCCAGCCATTTCTTCATCGATTACCTGCCGAAGGGCACCTATGTCTTCGAGTATTCTACGCGCGTCCAGCTTCGCGGCCAATACCAGACCGGCATCGCGGAAATCCAGTGCATGTACGCGCCGGAGTTCAACAGCCATTCGGAAAGTCTGGCGTTGCAGGTGAACTGATCGCTGCAACAGCGAACCTGCCGCTAGGTCTTGGATTGCGGCGCTACGCCGCCCCTGAGTTCGGGGGCAAACGCTATTCGTCTCTGAAGAAGCGCCGGAACGCTGGCGTAGTCCAAAACGCTAGTGCGCGGCCAATACTTGGGACCGAAATTGACCCTGTCTAGCAACGCTGCTATTCTGACGGTCCAACACCATGCCGACTATGCTTACCATCCACGACGAGATGAGTTCTGGGCAGAAGACCCACTCGTTCACTCTCGAATGTCTGACTGAGCGCATGACCGTGCACGAACTCATTCGCGCCCGTATCTACCAGGAGGTGCAGGACTACAACACGCGCCAGCCGGAATACTTCCGAGGACTAGTCGAGCCGACCGAGGCCGAGCGCACGCTTAACGGCTACCGTCTGCACGAACGCCGCAAACTCGACTGGCAGGAGCAATTCCAGCGCGCCGTCGAGGCCTTCGAGCGCAACGGCTTCTTCGTCATTGTTGGCGACAAGCAGGCAGGGCGGCTCGACGACGAATTCGAAGTGAGGGCGGACACGGAGGTCAGCTTCGTGAAGCTGGTGCCGCTGGTGGGGGGATGAACCAGATAACAAATTCCAGATTTCGAACAACTAATCCGTGCAAAGACAGAAAGGGTGATGGACAAAACGAGCATAATCTCGACTCCATCAGTGGAACGGCTTGCAGCGAATCTCAATAAGGCCGTTGCTCCGATTGGCTATTACCGACGCTTTGAAGACATCGGCCACCTTCTTGAAGTAAAGGCCATATTAACCGCTCCGCAAATCGTCCACGCTGCATTCGTTCGTTTGACTTCCGAGAAACTGGCTGAAATCCCCAGCAAACTGGGCAAGCCGAAAGAAGGTTGGGACTATCGATACCACAACTTGAGAGGGATGGAATGCTATCCCACCGCCGAAAGCATCGTATGTGAGCGGTTGTTCCGACGCACTATTGAATTTTCGGATGATGACTTGGAACATATTATTCGAAATATTGCGTCGTTGGGAATAGTGACTACTTCAAACATCCGTTTCATCGATAAGATAGTTAAGGTGATCGAGAATCGGTTTCAAAAAGGTGCTATTCCTGCCAGCATGATCGACGCAGTCGCTCAACTAAGTAGTGGAATCAACTGCATCTCCAATGCTCCTGAACAAAAGCTGGTAGGCCGGCTTTCGCGACTTCGAGGTGATGGCTGCAAGCTGCCGATTTACCCTGGAGAAGCTTGGGCGGACATCGCTATCAAAACCTTGTCAGCCTTTTCGGATCGGGTGCGATTGAACTGGGGCGAATTGATCGCCGCTTGTTCGCTGAGTTCTGGTGCTAACCCTTCATCAGAGTGGGTCAAATCAGCGAAAGCTCACTTAAGCGCGGTTGGCTTCGAACAATTCAAACGCAATGTTTTGGTTTGGTTTCCGCTCATGGACAAACCACGCACTGTGGAACTCACCGATTGGAATCGAGATTACCAGCCCGATCCAAACCAACTTATCATCGAACCTCACTCTAAAATCCTCAAAGGCCTGGCGTGGTGTTGCGGTCTCCGCGAAGATAAGGAACTCGCGCGCGCTTTGGCTGCGCTGGCCCTCAGCACTTATCGCAAGATTCCCAAGAAAGGGCCGCGCGAAGTAAAGGTTGGCAACGCGTGTGTCACAGCGCTTGGCATGATGCCGGGCATGGAAGGCGTTGGGCAACTCGCGCTGCTCAAGGTACGGGTCAAATTCGGCACGGCGCAGAAGATGATCGAAAAAGCGCTAGAAGTGACGGCGGCGCGAGTCGGCTTGCCGCGCGAAGAACTCGAAGAAATGGCTGTGCCCGCCTACGGACTGACGGGCGTCGGGCGTTGTAACGAGACGTTCGGCGATTACGCGGCAGAGTTGACCGTGACCGGCACGAACTCAACCGCCATCACTTGGCTTAAGTCTGACGGCAAACGTCAGCAGTCAGTCCCTGCGGTGGTGAAAGCAAGGTTTGCGGATGACTTCAAGGAACTCCAAGCCGCGGTGAAGGACATCCAGCGGATGCTGCATGCACAGCGGGAGCGTATCGACAGTCTCTTCGTGCAACAAAAACGCTGGCCGTATGCCGTGTGGCGCGAGCGGTATCTCAATCATCCGCTCGTAGGCGTGCTGGCCAGGCGGCTTTTGTGGATTTTTACGAACGGGAAGAAGAATACCACTGGGATCTGGTTCAATGGCGAAGTGGTGGACATCGACCTCAAGCCGGTGAAGGAGTTGAACAGCGAAACCACAGCCACGCTCTGGCATCCCATTGGCCGCGATGTGGACGAGATCGTTCGCTGGCGGGAGTGGTTCGATGCGCAACAGATTCAGCAGCCGTTCAAGCAGGCGCATCGCGAAGTATACGTGCTCACCGACGCCGAGCGGCGCACAAACACCTACTCGAACCGTTTCGGCGCACACCTGCTCAAGCAACATCAGTTCAACGCACTGGCCGCCCTGCGCGGTTGGAAGAACAAACTGCGTCTGATGGTTGACGCCGAGTTCCCGCCCGCCACGCGGCTGCTCCCGCGATGGGGATTGCGAGCTGAGTTCTGGATTGAGGGCGCGGGGGACAATTACGGCACGGACACGAACGAGACGGGCACTTTCCTTTGGGTGGCAACGGACCAAGTACGCTTTTATTCGACGGAAACGACGCCGCGCACCGCGCACGCGAGCTATCGGCACGAAGATGGTCAGCCGCTGCCGCTCGAAGATGTCCCAGCATTGGTGTTTTCCGAGATCATGCGCGACGTGGATTTATTTGTGGGCGTGGCCAGCATCGGAAACGACCCGGCATGGACGGATGGCGGTCCTGAGGGACGTTATCGCGATTACTGGCAGAGCTATTCCTTCGGCATGTTGACCGCCACGGCGCAAACGCGCAAGGAAGTGCTGCAACGCCTCGTCCCGCGGCTCAAGATCGCTGGCCAGTGCTCCTTTGCGGATAAGTTCATGGTCGTAAAAGGTTGTCTCCGCACCTACAAAATTCACCTTGGCAGCGGGAACATTCTCATGGAGCCGAACGACCAGTATCTATGCATCGTACCGGATCGGAGCAGTCTCGCGGCGAAGGCGAGCGACAAAGTGTTCCTGCCATTTGAAGGTGACGGTATGCTGTCGGTTATTCTCAGCAAAGCGTTTCTTCTTGTCGATGATCAAAAGATAAAGGACGAGACAATTCGACGGCAAATCGTACTCAAATAGGATCGCAATCCGAAAATTCAACAACCGAAAGTCCGGCGTTGATCGTCAAGTAAGAAGGTTCAGCGAAGGGAGTCAGGAGGCCCGGTTCTCGTCCGCCGACTGAGCGGCGTTCAGGAGCAGGCTTTGCCAGGCGGTAAAAATGGAGCGTTCCACGGGCGGTGCGTCGGGGACTTCCTGAGCGCGTCCACTGCGCCAGCCAATGATCTCGCTGATCGCCGCCTCGCCTTTTGCGCTGGCCGTGCTGGCGTGGATGATTTCGCCGTTTTGAAAATGAACGCGCCCGCGTCCTCCCTTGGCCGAGGTAAAATCGATGATTTGAGTGGCGTTGTTCAGGCACTTGAGTTGAATGATGTCGAGCACGGTAAGCCGGGTGAGCGACGCCGCGAAGAACTCCGTGTTTCCCCGCGTTTGTGCCGCCAGCGCGGCGCGGCAATCGCGCGCCAGCGCGGCCACCGTCATGTAATGGACCGGCTTTTCCATGAAGCGCAGCACGCCGTACGCTTCGGCCTGATCACGGTATTCCGGCAATGGTTGCGCGGTCATGATCACCACGCTCGCGGACGGATTCTTGTTGGAGATGTCCGCGATAAAATCAATGCCGGAGCCGTCCGGCAGGTTCACGTCCAGGACAAAAAAATCGACATCGTACTCTTCCAGAAGCAGGCGCGCCTCGGCCACGGTGCGGGCGGTCAGGACGAGTTCATCCGGCATGGCGAGGTGCAGGGTCTTGGCCAACGCGATCGAGGTCACGGGGTCGTCTTCCAGAACCATCAAATAAAATTTTTTCATCACCAGCGGCGGAACAAGTTTCCGTGAGTGGCACCGCCAGTCAACTTCAATCCCCCCCCCTGCCACGCCCGCGCGTCCGACCGCACACGCCCCTGGCCCGGGCGGATTAACGACGGCCTGTGCGCGCGGGTTTTGTTGACGCAATTGGTTTGTGCAGCCCGCACGGGCGCAAAAGCGCGATTTCGCCGGTGAGCCCGAGGTCCCTTACCATCTGATCGCGCCGGCTGACGAGC
>DATNDF010000360.1 GCA_035607015.1 Candidatus Angelobacter sp.
TCCCTTGAATTGCGGAAGCCGGTTCGCGAACCCCTGCCCATGCTGGGTCTGGGCGGAAGCGTGGGCACGGATGGCGAAGGCATCGAAGCGCCGGTTCTGGTTGTAAGCAGTTTCGAGGAACTGCGTCGGCACCAAAGCGACGCGCGTGGCAGGATCGTTGTGTTCAATGCGCCGTTCGTTGATTACGGCCAGACCGTGGCCTACCGCTTGGCCGGCGCCATTGAGGCCGCCAGGGCCGGCGCGGTCGCCAGCCTCACGCGCTCCATCACGCCGTTTTCACTGCGCACGCCGCACACGGGCATGATGACGTATAGCAATGGCGTGCCGGAGATACCACACGCAGCGATCAGCGTTGAAGATGCGGAACAATTGCAACGCTGGCAGAATCGTGGCATGGGCATTGTCGCCCACTTGAAAATGTCGGCGAAATTTCTGGAGGACGCGCGGTCGCGAAATGTGGTCGCAGAAATTGTCGGTCGCGAAAAGCCTGGAGAGATTGTGCTGATCAGTGGTCATCTCGATTCGTGGGACGTTGGCCAGGGCGCGCAAGATGATGGCGGCGGCTGTCTCGCGGCCTGGGAAGCGGTCCGGCTCATGCACAAGTTGGGGTTGCGCCCGCGCAGGACGGTGCGGGTGGTGCTTTGGACCAATGAAGAGAACGGACTGCGCGGCGCGAAGGCCTATGCGGAGAGACATCGCGGCGAGCTTGACGGTCATGTTCTGGCGATTGAGTCCGACAACGGAACATATCCGCCGACCGGATTCGCATTTTCGGGGACCGACCGTGGGATCTCCTTCGTCAGGCGTGTAGGTGCATATCTGGATCCGCTCCACGCCGGAAGCGTCGTGCCCGGGGGCGGGGGAGCAGATGTCGAACAGCTTTCTCCTTCTCGCGTCTCGGTTATGGAGTTGTCGGTCGAAAATTCCAAATACTTCTGGTTCCATCACACAGTCGCCGACACGACGGACAAGGTGAATCCGCACGATCTAGGTCAATGCGCCGCCGCGCTCGCGGTCATGGCTTATATTGTCGCCGACCTGCCAGAATCGCTGCCGCGCTGAGGTTCTACGGGCCGACTTCTCGAGCACCAGCTTTTCCACTTGACTCCTTTACTTTGTAATGCAAAGTAAACGGCATGGAATCGAACTGGGCAACAGAAAGTCTGCAGGTGATCCGGACATTGATGGAGCGGTCCGCAATTTACAGGCGTGCGCTTGCCCCGATGATGTTGTTGGCCGGCGGGCTGGGCGCCGTCGCCGCCATGGTCGGGTGGTTTGCAGGAATCGGGTCGCCTCGCGGATTTGCCGTCTATTGGCTGGTCGTATCGGTGTTTGCCTTGGCGGGCGCACTGTTTGTCGTCCGGCGGCAGGCCCTGATGGACGCCGAACCGGTCTGGTCCGCACCGACGCGACGCGTGGTGCAGGCATTGTTGCCGGCGTTCTTCGTCGGGCTCGTGTGTGGTCTTCTTGCAGCGTGGCCGGCCTGGCGCGAGCCACTTCACGTTTGGTGGCTGCCGCCGATCTGGATGGTGCTGTACGGCTGCGCCCTGCACTCCGCGGGATTCTTCATGCCCCGGGGGATCAAACTGTTTGGCTGGGGCTTTATCCTGTGTGGATGCCTGAGTCTGGCCGTTGTCAATGCCCGAGGCTACGCGGCCGGCATGCCCGATCTCGCGACCGCTCATTGGCTGATGGGCGCGACGTTCGGTGGGTTGCATCTGGCCTATGGCGTCTATCTTGGTTTCACTGAAACCAGGAAAAATGAAACGTGAACCCGGAACTTTTTTTGCAGATCGATCGTGTGATCCACGAAAAGGGACGGTTGGCCATCATGTCCCTCCTCGGCGCCTCCCCCCAATTGTCTTTCACCGAAATGCGTGACACCTTGAACATGACAGACGGCAACATCACCGCGCACATCCGCACCTTGCAAGGGGCAGGATACGTGTCCGTCACCAAGGAATTCCAGAGCGGGCGGCCCCTGACCACGTTCGCGCTCACTGCGCGGGGCCGGAAGGCGTTCACGACCTACATCAACCTGCTTGAACAAATCGTCGGGCAGACGCGGCCCGGAAAATAATTTCTTTGAACATCAATGAACGTTCCTGGTCTTACACTTTGCACTACAAAGTCAAAGAATTGGAACTGTTGACCCGGCACCCTGACTCTCGCTCCGACCTTATATGAAAATAATCCGCGCAGAACACCTGGGAATGTGCTTCGGCGTACGCGACGCCATCGCCCTGGCGTTGCGACAGGCCGAAGAACAGCCTCTCACCGTTCTTGGTGATTTGGTGCATAACGAAACCGTGCTCGCGTCCCTTCGACAAAAGGGGATTCACCTCGAGCACCAACCGTCCGATGTGTCCACGCCCACGGTAATGATCACCGCCCACGGCGCCTCGGTGCGAATGATGAACCGTGTGCGCGAGCAGGGTCTGCAGGTGGTCGAAGCGACCTGTCCTCTCGTGCATTTCGCACACCGGGTTGTGGCGAAGCTGGTGAGGGAAGGCTGCCACCCGGTCATCATCGGAAGGCGTGATCATGTGGAGGTGCGTGGACTGACCGAAGACCTGGCCGAGTTCAACGTGGTGCTGAGCGAGGCCGACGTCTATGCGCTCAAAGAGCGCCCGCGTTTTGGCCTCGCGGCGCAAACCACGCAACCAATCGAACGCGTTCTTCAACTCGTGTCTCTGATTCGCCGGCGGTTTCCCTGCTCCGAGGTCCGCTTCGTTGACACTGTTTGCCAGCCAACCAAACAACGCCAGACGGCGGCCATCGAACTGGCGCAACAGAGCGACGTCGTCATTGTCATCGGCGGCGCGAACAGCAACAACACCCGCGAACTCGTCACGACGTGCGGCCGCCACTGCATGCGCGTGCATCACGTCCGGACCGCGGTGGACCTGCGCCCCGAATGGTTCGTGGGCGCGGAGACGGTCGGCATCACGGCGGGGACTTCCACACCGGACGGCTTGATTGATTCCGTCGAGAAAACAATCCGCAGGTTGGGTGATGATTCGGTGGAACGTCCTTCTTGCACACCAGCCGTAGAACTGGACGCGGCGTGAACCGGGTGCCTATGAACTACACGAAATGGATTGCGCACTTTGAGCACAACCGGCGCAACCGGCCCGAGCCAAACTGGTCTGCGCCGGTGGCCGTCTCGCCGGAGGTGCTTGCCGCTCTCCTGCCGTCGCTGGAACAGTTTCAGCTCGGCGACGGCGGCGGCCCGGCTTGTCTGATCGCCTTCAACGCAGAACGATTCCGCGGCAGCACGAGTGAAACGCGCATTCTCGTTGATCTCTGGTTCGCCGAGGAGCGCGAGCACGCGCGGTTGCTCGATTGCGCCGTGGACCGACTCGGTGGACGCCGCATCAATTCGCACTGGAGTTTCACGGCATTTTGCCTCTGCCGTCGCGTTCTCGGAGTGAGGTTCGAACTCCAAATCCTTCTCCTCACCGAACTTGTCAGCACGGCCTATTACCGCGTGTTGCGCCGTCATTCGCCTGACGCCCCGCTGGCCGATATGTGCGGCCTGATCTTACACGATGAAGCGGGCCACGTTGCCTTTCATCGCGACCGATTGGCGTCGAAAGGACGCTCTCCGCTCGGTCTGGGCGGGGCATGGTGGCAGGCGCAATTCTGGATCTGCGGCCATGCGGCGGCGACCGTGCTGTGGATAAGTCATGGCGCTTGCCTCAACGCGATCGGCGGTTCGCGCGCTGAATACTTTCAAGAGGTAAGATGTGAGTTGAGGCACTTCATCCTGTCGCTTTGCCGCGCCGTAGAGCCAGTGCTCCGTTCTCGTAACCTCCCTTATCAACCGCACAAACAGCTCGGCTCAACAAGCTGAACGGAAGCGACATGAACCCACTAAAACATTCCCTCGGGCTTGTCAGCACGGCCCTCCTCCTGCCCGCACTGTTCCTTTGCACGACAAACATCTTGCATGTCGGATTTGGAATCGAAACGCCAAACCGTTTGCTCGACGCGCTGTTGGCTCATACAGTATTCAAGCTGTTTTTATCGCCGGTCATCGTGTTGGGCGGACCGTTGGTGGTGTTTGCGTTGAACGCGTGGCAGACGTTTCACATTTCGGCAGACAATGTGAACGAGGAATTCGTCATCGCGCTCTCGGTGAAGCGGCTGTTCAGTCATCTGCTGTGCCTCGCGCTGGCCGGCGGTTTGATGTTGCTGCTGTTGGCTTATGCGTTCGTCGAGAATTTCAAAGTGATCGCCCGGTAAACTCAATCGAAATTTCCGGCAAACAATCAACAAAGGAGGATCAATATGAAAACTGCATGGTTCAAGCGCAGGGGTTGGTTTTACCTCCCGTCAACGGTGCAAGGGTTTGTTATTGTCGCGGCCGCGCTCGCGTTCTGCGCGAATGTGTTTTGGGCCGTGGATCGGAAGTCGCATTCGGTCAGCGACACGCTGTATGGCATTTATCCATTTTTTGTCTCCACTTTCTTCCTGCTGGATTGGGTCGCGAGGAGGACCAGCGATGAATCGAGATAGCGGGGAGTGCAGGCGCTGGCTCGTCGTCGCTCTCTACGCGGTCGCAATGGCGTGGGTCGAAGCCGCGGTGGTCTATTACCTGCGCACGCTGGTGAACCGCATCGATCCCTATCAACCCAATCCGTTGCCTATTGCCACCGGACTCGGCGAGGCTGAATTGGTTCGTGAATTCGCCACGATGGTCATGCTCTTCACTGTCGGCTGGCTCGCGGGTGCGACGTGGCGCAGTCGCGCTGGCTATTCATTCGTTGCCTTCGGCATCTGGGACATTTTTTACTACCTCTTCCTGCGGGTCATGACCGGCTGGCCGAAGTCGCTGCTCGATTGGGACATTCTTTTCCTGATTCCGTTGCCGTGGTGGGGACCGGTTTGGGCACCGATGGCTATCGCGCTGATGATGATTTTGTGGGGAACACTGGTTACGCAGTTTGAACGCTTACCCACCCCGATGTGTTCTAATTGGAAATCCCTTGTGCCCGGCGGTGCTGGCGTCGTGCTCGCGCTATTCGTGTTCATGGCCGACGCAATTCAGACCGCAGATCAAGGGACGGAAGCTTTGCGGGCCATGTTGCCGACCCGTTTTAACTGGCCGTTGTTCAGCGTTGCGCTCGTGCTGATGGCGCTGCCGCTGGCCGACCTCGCCTGGCAAACAAGGCTCGCGGGCCGCTCGCCCGTTGGCGAAACGACCTGAACCAGGTGAGCACCGCCAGCGCCAACCTGCAAGTCCGTCAGATTCCCGTGCTGCTTGGCGGTGATCCGAATTCCCTCAAGGATTGGGCGGGCCATTGGGAAGCTGGGCGCGTCCTTGGCTATGTCGCTGTCATCGTGGCCGGAGCGGGACTTTACGGTGCGGCGATGGGCTACTGGCGTTCTCCTGTTCAGGCCGGCTATAACCTGATCAAGTTTCCGTTGGTCATCCTGGCCACCACGCTGGGTAACGCGGTGCTCAATGGCATGCTTGCGCCGCTCCTGGGTCTCAACCTCCGCTTCCGCCAGTCGCTGATGCTCGTCCTGATGACTTTCACGATCGCGGCGGCGGTACTCGGCGCGTTCGCGCCTGTTGTCGCTTTCATCATTTGGAACACTCCATCGCTTGCCGGTCAGACGCAGATTCCGTGGGCGACCTACAACTTCGTTCAACTGACTCAGGTCGTCGTCATCGCCTTCGCGGGCCTGACTGCGAACGTGCGGTTGTCCCGGTTGCTGGTGGCCCTGAGCGGCAGCGAACGCGCTGCCCGTAAAGTTTTGTTCTCATGGCTTGCGGGCAATCTGTTTCTCGGTAGCCAACTCTGCTGGATTCTGCGTCCGTTCATCGGCTCGCCGGGATTGCCGGTTGAGTTCCTCCGTCCGAACGCCTTTGAAGGCAACTTCTACGAGACAGTTTTTCGCGCTATCGGTCATTTGCTCTCGTCCTGAACCAACGCAAACCCACTCAACGCTTATGAACGAACCCAACACCCCGCCACTTATTCCAGCACCCGCTCTGGCCGGTGTCCCGGCCAGCCAACCGCCTCTATCGCCACTCGATGCCGGTTCGGAGGACCTGGCGCCAATTCCGAACGTCGTGATCGCCATCGAGTCCATCCTGCGCCAGCCGCGTCGTGTCATACATCAAGTGCGCGGCCCGAATTCCGGTGCGTTGATCGCGGGAATGGTACTGGCCGCCGTGGTATGCAGCGCGGTTTATGGTGTGGTCGTTGGCACGTTCTCTGGAGGCGTTCAGCTCTGGGCCGCGCC
>DATNDF010000361.1 GCA_035607015.1 Candidatus Angelobacter sp.
CCACGACTTCAATCGGAACAAGATTCCGGCCCGGAAAACAGCGTGGCATCTTGGTAAGTATTTGCACAAATTAGGATCGTGACTGGAAATGTCGCGAGTAAGACTGCGAAAGCCCACGACGGCTTATTGTATGTTTCTTCACGGCTTTGGCTCCGTGCAGCGACTTGATTTATCCGCAAGCTGTTCTACGCTCAGCCGGATTATAGCATTTATGCAATTAAGCAACGATGAGATTCGCCGTTACTCACGGCACCTGATCCTCCCCGAAGTCGGTTTGCCCGGCCAGAAAAAGATTTGTTCCACCAGCGTCCTCTGCATCGGCGCCGGCGGGCTTGGCTCCCCTATCGCCATGTATCTTGCCGCCGCTGGCATCGGCAAGCTCGGCATCGTGGACTTCGACACGGTGGATTTCTCGAATCTCCAGCGCCAGATTCTGCACACGGACGCCGATGTGGGCCGGCCCAAGGCGCAGTCGGCAAAGGAAACCATCAACGGAATCAACCCCGGCGTCCAGGTCGTCCTCCACAACGTCCGACTCACGAGCGAAAACGCCCTCGAGATCATCAAGCAGTACGACATCATCGTGGATGGCACCGACAACTTTCCGACACGTTACCTGACCAACGACGCCTGTGTGCTGCTCAAAAAGCCCAATGTTTATGGCTCGATCTTCCGTTTTGAGGGCCAGGCCAGCGTGTTCGCGCCGCACCTCGGCGGGCCTTGCTATCGCTGCCTTTATCCCGAACCGCCGCCGCCCGGCATGGTCCCCAGTTGCGCGGAAGGCGGCGTGCTCGGCGTGTTGCCCGGCATCATTGGCTGCATCCAGGCCACCGAGATTTTGAAACTGGCGCTCGGCAAGGGCGGTTCACTCGTCGGCCGACTGCTCCTGTTCAACGCGCTCGACATGAAGTTCCGCGAACTGAAACTGCGCCGGGACCCCCAATGTCCGATCTGCGGCGACACGCCGACGATCACAAAACTGATCGACTACGAAATGTTCTGCGGTATCGCGCCCGAGCCGGCGACGCCCGCGCAGAATCCGGACGAGGTCACCGTGCATGACATGAAAAAGGCGCTGGAAGACCCGAAGCTTGGCATCAAGGTCATCGATGTGCGCGAGCCCGACGAATACGAAATCGCTCATGTTGACGGTGTGCCGCTGTTTCCGCTCAGCACGTTGCAGGAGAAGTTCACGGAACTCGACCCGAACCAGCAGTATTACATTCACTGCAAGAGCGGTATCCGCTCGATGAAGGCGCTGAAATTCTTGCGCGAGCAGGGATTCAAGTATTTGAAGAACGTCAAGGGCGGCATCACCGCCTGGGCGGATGAAATTGATCACAACGTGCCCAAGTATTGAGAAAACGGTGCCGCTCAGTGCGCCTTGTATGTGGGCTTATGATCGTAAGAGAGTTGGAATGTCGTTCTGCAAAGCCCACCGTGAACATACGCTGGCGGTTCACAAGGCGGATAGTCGGGTCTGCGTTGCTGGTTTTGGCGGTATTTTTTTGCGTGTACGCCAAAAAAGTGATCCAGTCACCATTACGGTTTCAAGTGCGGCGCACGATTCCGGACATGTGAGGTTCGAAGTTCACAATCGGACGCGCAGGGCGATGATGCTCGGCAGCCTTGACCTTCTTGGCCGAGTTGGGACGAACTGGGCTTTCGGCGGACATATCCCGCTTGGTGATGCAAAGACAAACTTTGAAATCCTTAGCCTCAAGGTTGCTGCGCCCATCGGCAGAAAGGAATGGAAGGCCAGGTTGGTTTACGAGCCTCAAGCCGCAGGCTTCAAGCTGTTGAAGTGGCGTCTGCAGGAAGCATCGCGAATAGAAAGTCTTGCTCAGGGCTTTCGTCTTACAGGATGGGATGCCTCACAGTACGCGTACAGTGAAGCCCTACACCAATGATTCGGAAGGTGGTGCGGGAGACTACGCTCGCTCTCAAATGAAAACCGTCACCATCCACTGCTGCAAAAGCTGAGCGTCGCGCAAACCGAGCGCCGTCCGATTGGCGGCTGGCTGGCCCTTCAATCGGAAGGCTTGGCTGGCGTTCCTCCTGACGTCGCCGCGCAGTTTTTCCTTCCGCCACCCTCCTTCCTCCTTCATTCTTGCCGCAATATGGGCACACGACGTGAAGCGCGGGAACGCGCGGTGCAATTTCTCTTTCAGTATGACCTGAACCCGTCCGCGGAACTGGACGACGCGCTCAACCAGTTCTGGGACTCGCAGCGTGCCGCCGCGCTGGCGGAGGAGAAGGGGCCTGCCACCTGGGGAGAGAAGGTCGAGCTTCCGCCGCCCACTGCGGAGGAGTCCGCCGCCCGCCTCTTCGCCGAACCGCTCATTCGCGGGACGATCGAGCATCGCAACGAAATTGACGAGCACATCAAGAAGCACGCGAAGAACTGGGAATTGCACCGCATCGCCAACGTGGACCGTAATGTCCTGCGCCTGGCCATCTACGAAATGCTTTATCGCGAGGACATCCCGCCCGTGGTCAGCATCAACGAGGCGGTAGATATCGCGAAAAAGTTTTCCACCAACGACAGCGGCAAGTTTGTCAACGGCATCCTGGACAAGATCAAGGGCGAGCTCCTGCGTCCGGCGAGGATTGTCAAATGAAGTTCGCCGACCTCCATCTTCACACGAATTTTTCCGACGGCACCTACACGCCCGAGGAACTGACGGGTCGCGCGAAGGAACTGAGGTTTGCCGCCCTGGCGCTCACGGACCACGACACGGTGGAAGGCTGCGCGCGCATGGCGATTGCGTGCCGGACGGCGGGCATTGAATTTGTTCCCGCGACGGAATTGACGGCGGAACTGGACGGAATCGAGCTTCACCTGCTCGGCTACTTCGTTGACACGCACAACCGGAGGCTGCTGGCCGAAATGGAAAAATTTCAGAACGTCCGTCAGAACCGCATCCGCGAGATGGTCGCGCGCCTCAATCGAATCAACGTGCCGCTTTCCGCCGACTCTGTTTTCGCTCTTGCCAATTGCCGCTCGCCCGGCCGGCCGCACGTCGGACGCGCTCTGGTGATGGGCGGATTTTGCGCGAGCCTTGACGAGGCCTTCGAGCGTTTTCTGAAGAAGAACCGTCCGGCCTGGGTGCCGAAGTTTAAAATCTCGGCGCTCGATGCCATCGGGCTGATCCATCAGGCGGGCGGCCTGGCCGTGATGGCACATCCGGGGTTGAACCGCACCGACGAAATCATTCCCGACCTTGTTGCTGCGGGCCTCGACGGCATCGAATGTTTCCATACCAAACACACGGCATCCACCGCTGAGCACTATGTTCGCCTGGCGACGGAGCACGGCCTTTTGATCACCGGCGGCTCGGACTGCCACGGCCTCAGCAAAGGGAAACCCCTCATCGGGACCGTCAGGCTGCCCTACGAACACATGGAAAAGCTTAAAGAGGCGGTCAGCCGGCGATCGGTTCAACCATTGAATCGTTGAACTCACTCGATCGAGATCTGACGATTCGGCCCTTCACGATTCAGCAATGAGCTTGTTTCAAAAACTCAAGTCCGGCCTTGCCAAGACCCACGGCAGGCTGGCGCAGGAAATCAAACGCATTGTCACGCGCTCTCCCAAACTTGCCGGCGAATCGCTCGAAGAACTCGAGGCCGTTCTCATTGCCGCCGATCTCGGCGTGGCCGTGACCCAACAAATTGTGGGCGCGGTGAAAAAAACCTATGAATCCCAGGGCAGCGCGGGTCTGGATGTGTTCGCCATCGCCCGCGCTGAAATTGAAAGAAATCTTTCGTTGAATAAACCCGATTTGATCAAGGCCGCTGGCGGCCTGAGCGTCGTCTCGATTGTCGGGGTCAACGGTACGGGCAAGACGACAACCGCCGCCAAGCTCGCGCATCTCGTCCAGTCGCAAGGCCAGACCGCTTTGCTTGCCGCGTGCGACACCTTTCGCGCCGCTGCGATCGAGCAGCTCAAACTCTGGGGTGCGAGGCTCAAGGTCGACGTCATCGCGGGCGCGTATGGCGCGGACGCCGCCGCCGTGGCGCACGACGCCGTCACCGCCGCGCAGGCGCGCAAGGCCGATTACCTCTTCATTGACACCGCGGGCCGACTGCACACCAAGCACAACCTCATGCAGGAACTGCACAAGCTCCATCGCGTCATCGGCAAGCAACTGCCCGGTGCGCCGCACGAAGTCCTGCTCGTGCTCGACGGCAGCACCGGCATGAACGCGTTGAACCAGGCGCGTGAATTCAACAAAGCCGTCCCGCTCACCGGTCTGATCGTGACCAAGCTCGACGGCACGAGCAAGGGCGGCATGGTGGTGGCGATTCAGAAGGAACTCGGCCTGCCCATCAAATTCATCGGCCTCGGCGAACAACCGGACGATTTGCAGCCCTTCGACGCCAAACAATTCGCGCAGGCGTTGTTTGAGGAGTGAATCTTTTAACCGCGGAGACGCGAAGGCGCCGGGACGGCCAGCCGATGCAACAGCGTCCTCAACGTGCCCGTGCCGATGATGATGGCGTCGAAATGCTCGTTCATGAAGGGAGTTGGTCGGGGAAAGGAGGGAAACCTTACAGTTTGTGCTGACCAGATTGGGTCGCCAAAGGCTCCGAAACTGGCTATGTATTCGGTGCGAAATGAACGAACTGGTTAAGAAGGGATTCGAATGGCTTGAACGGTACTGGCACAAGAAGCCGACCGCCGTCCTTGCACCGGTTATCGCTTCGATCATCGCCTCGCGACCCGCAGCACGTTTGTGTTGTAGCGGCGCTCTGTGAGCGCCGCCGTTCGGCGGTCACAGACCGCCGCTACAATCGGATCTTCGCGCCTTCGCGTTGAAACGAATTTCATTCCCAGCTACACTGCCGCCATCGCATGGCCGGCCAACCACAATTTCGAATTGAGATTCTCGACCCCGCCATTCATCGAAGGGAGGAATTCTCGTGCGAATCGCCGGAGTTGACAGAATTCCTGCGGACGCGAGCGCGCAAGGAGGCCAAGGCACGAGCGTCGGCTTGCTTTGTAATTGTGCCGGTTGCTGACCCCGGTCGTGTTGCTGGCTTCTATACGCTCTCAGCTACCACGGTGGAGCTGGAGAAGCTGCCGCCAGAGCTGGCCAGGAAATTGCCGAAGTATCCACGAATGCCGGCAACCTTGCTGGGACGGCTGGCTCGCGCGCTCGAATTCAAAGGACAGGGGTTGGGCGATTTGTTGATGGTGGACGCGCTCAAGCGTGCTTACGAGAATAGTTCGGTCATCGGGTCGGTTGCGGTTGTGGTTGATCCGAAGAATGAGAATGCCGCGAAGTTCTACTCGACGTTCGGATTCCATCCGCTGGACGGGCAGAAGATGTTCCTGCCGATGAAGGCAATTCCCGATTGGCTGGGATTGGAAAAGAAGGATGAACCGTGAATCAAGCCGCCACGCGTTGCCGGTAAACAGCGCCAGCTCTCTTCAAACGGCTCGGTACGGTGGGCGTGGGATTCAGCAGCGCCTTCACGAAGCGACGGGATTGTGCGGCATCCAGCTCGATGGTTTCGTAATCGGCGACAATGCGCCGGGCAACCTCGCGAGCGTGAGCAATGACAAACGTAGCCACCGACCGCCCCTCCAACGAGGCGGCGCGCTGGAACAGTTGCTTGTCCGCTCCGCTCACGCGGGCGACCAACCTTTCCTCACGACGTTCTTTTGTTTCAACCGGCACGGGCGTAATGTGTGCCTGAGAGGCACACATTTCAAGTCTTTATTTCTGCTGATTATGCGGAACTTGAACGGATTCCAGCAGGATTTCATACAACCCAGCGCGCCTTCGTTCCGCCTCACAAAGACGCGCCTTGGAGCGCAGGTCTGTCGATCCTCCGCAGTAATGCTGCGGCGGGCGGGCGACCCGCGGCACGTTTGGGTTGCAGCGGCGCTCTGCGAGCGCCGCCGTTCGGCGGTCACAGGCCGCCGCTACAAAAGAATCGCAACGCGACGAAGGTGCTAGAACTGTTTTGGCATGGGGAGCACACCGGCCATCGGCTGTTGTGTTCCACGCCTTTGTCGAACTCATTCCCACGATCTGGTTTTCTCCAGGCCACTGCGGTTCAAAATTCGTGTTCATCTGTGGTTAAAGAATTGAGCCTCCTTGCGTCGGCTGCTACAACACAGGAAGAATGTCCGACGCCCAATTCATGCGCCTCGCCCTCGGGCTCGCCCGGCGCGGATACGGCACGACTTCGCCGAATCCGATGGTGGGCGCGGTGTTGGTGAAGGGTGGCAAAGTCATCGGACGCGGCTGGCATCATCGTGCGGGTGAAGCCCACGCGGAAATCGAGGCGCTCCGCGACGCGCAAAGGCGCGGCAACAATCCACGCGGCGCGACCTTTTATGTGACGCTCGAACCGTGCAGCACGCATGGTCGCACGCCGCCCTGCACAGAGGCCATCAAAGCTGCGGGCATCAAGCGTGTGGTCGTCGGTACGACCGATCCGAATCCGCAACATGCGGGGAAAGGCTTTAAGAATTTGAAGCGGGCCGGAATTAGAGTTGTCTCGCTGGGCGAAGGCCGGGCGCGTCAGTCCGTGCGCGCCGTTTCGGGTCTGGCCGGGCAGCGACGCGCAGAGGACCGCGACCTCCACCAACAATTGGCCGACGAATGCGCTCGGTTGAACGAGGCATTCAATCATTGGATTGTCCATCGCACACCATTTGTGACGGTGAAAGCCGCGATGACGCTCGATGGCAAAATCGCGACTGCGAGCGGCGAATCGAAATGGATCACCGGTGTGAAGGCGCGTGCGTATGGGATGAAACTGCGCCAGGGGGCGGACGCCATTCTGGTCGGCATCAACACGATCCTCGCGGACGATCCAAGCCTGACAGTTCGAAGGCAGAAGGAAAGAAAGCCGCTTCGCAGAATCGTTTTGGATTCGCTGGCGCGGACGCCGACGGACGCAAGAATCGTGAACGATGAATTCGCGGCGTTGACCACACTGGTGGTGAGCAAGCGCGCGCCGCAACGTCGCGTGGCGGCGCTGGCCAGGCGCGTGAAGGTGATCGTTGCGCCTTCGGCCGGTTCGAAATCCAAAATCCAAAATCCAAAATTGGATTTGAAGTGGTTGTTAAAAAAACTGGGCGCAGAAAACGTCACCGGCCTCCTTGTTGAAGGCGGCGGCGAAGTGAACTCATCGTTCCTGCTCGCCGGTTTCGCGCATCGCGTGGCATTCTTCTACGCGCCGAAAATTCTTGGCGGACGCGACGCGCGGAAGGCGGTCGCCGGCGATGGTGTCCGGCGTTTGGATGAAATCATACAACTGCGTCGGGTCGAGTGGCGGCGGCTCGGGCCGGATTTGTTATTGACCGCGCGCACCGCGCAGCCCCAGCCTCCGAGCGGGTCGCCATACAGAACGAACGGCGCACGCACCAGTTGAACTCCAGTTCCGCAAGGTGAAGCTTGCGGCTGCATCATGTTTACGGGGATCGTCGAAGAAACAGGCGTCGTCGAGAGCATCAAAACCTCGGCCAGTTCCATTCGACTGACCGTGCGCGCGAGGGTGTGCGTCCGCGGACTGAAAATCGGCGACAGCGTGGCAGTCAACGGCTGTTGTCTGACGGTTGCAAAACTGGTGCCGCGCTCGAAACGCAAGTTGATCCAGTTTGATTTGCTGTGCGAGACATGGGAGCGAACCAATCTCCAGTTTGCGCGTCCCGGATCTCTCCTCAACCTCGAGCGTTCCCTGCGGGCGAATGACCGGTTGGGCGGCCATTTTGTGACGGGCCACATCGACGCGGTCGGGAGGATCCTTCGATGGGAACGGGCCGGCCGGGACCACGTTCTCGAAGTCGGCGCGCCGCCCGACGTGATGCGCTACGTCATCTTGAAGGGATCAATCGCCGTCGATGGCATCAGCCTTACGGTAGCAGCGGCCGGAAAAAAAAGCTTTCGCGTCTGGATCATCCCGCACACGGCTGAAGTCACCGCCTTGCGGGAACGCAAGGTTGACGACGCGGTGAATCTCGAAGCGGACCTGCTTGGCAAGTACGCAGAACGGTTCCTTGCTTCCCGTTCGCTTCGCCGGTGAGCCCGCATTCTCCGGGCGGTCCACCTCGACACGCACGGCCGTGCGCACGGGCCGAACGGATGGTGCCGACCATCAAAGTTGGTTGGCATTGTCGATGCTTGTTCGCCCGCAGCGATGCTTCGCCGTCGAGGATGAATGGC
>DATNDF010000362.1 GCA_035607015.1 Candidatus Angelobacter sp.
CTCGCCGAACACGACGCAGCAAACCCGCAGTCAAGTCCGGCAACCACGCATTCCAGGCGCGCAACGCGTGGGCCGTCAAATCCGGCGCACTTCTATCGAATGGCAGATTCGTCCAGCCACGACAAAACGTCGGGATACCGCCGTCGCTGTTTTGGACTTCGAGCAACCATGTGACGCCGGCGATGGCTGAATCAATTACTTCACGCCTCCTCGCTTGCACGACCGGCTCGCCGGGCTGCGGCGATCCTACCCAGAGATTGCGCAACGTCAGCAACGCTCCGGCGGTGTCGTCAGCGTCCGGCACGCCCCCTGGCAGATCGGTCCACGCCCAGCCGCCGGGCGCGGCATTCGTGTAAGGTTGAACGTCGCGATATTGTTGTTTCACAAGCCAGTCGCCAATTGCGTGGCGTTCGTCGAGTGGAAGTTGAAAAGACGGGTCGTTCGCCAAGGCATTAACCGAGAGAGTCGTCACCCATGTCGCGAGGTTGGTGTCAATCGGCCAACTGCCGTCGGCGAGTTGCGACGCCACGAGAAACTCGACTCCCTTCTTCGTCACTGGATGATTGACCTGCCCGCTGCCCGCGAGACTCATCACGACAAAGCTTGTAAGCGGAGTGGCTTCGAGAAATCCGCCGCTCGACGGTTGAATGTCGGTGAGCACATCGAGTGTTCGCGCTCGCGTCAGATTGCGGACAATGCGAGCGACCGGATTTCGCGACGGTAAATGATGGTGCCGCGCCTGTCCGATGGCGATGAGGGCGGGCAACGCATAACTGACGACCGGCAGGCGCAACGCGGCGAAGAATTGGTGGGGCAGCGCAGCCAGTTCGAACGGCAATGGCAATACCCATTTCCAAGCAGCCGCGCCCGAGCTGAGTCGTCCGCTCAACGCGCACGTCGTCAGAATCGGGACGGAAAAGGTGCGGTCCTCGCCGTAACGGGCGATGATGGCGGGCGCGAGTTTCTCCGGTGTGATGCCCCCGGCGCGTCCAGCCAGCCAGCGCTCCGCGCCCTTCACGACCCCGCGATACTTTTCGTCCGCGCCAGGCACGACGCCGAACGCCGCCCAGCAAAGCGTCGTGGTACTGATGTTGCTGAAACTGAGAGTCGTGTCGCCCCAGCCGCCGTCGGTGTTGACGTGTCGCGCGAGCCAGTCGAGACCTTGGGAAATGCGCAGCGCCGGGTATGAAGTGCGGAGCGATTGATTGTGCTTTTCAGCAAGAGCGAGGGCGCAGATCGCGGTCGCCGTGGAAAGCGCACTGCTTGAGAGTTCACCGACCCAATGACCGACCGCAGGGCGCGCCGCCAACAATTCTTTGCGCGCCGTTTCAAGCGCATTGCGAAGTCGCGTGGAAAAGTCCAAGACGAAAAATCCCGGTGCGCGTTCGGCGGTTTGCCGACTCGCCTCAAGGCTTGCTGTTCGCTGGCTCGATTGCCTTGTCGCGTCTGCGTTCCGGCAGAATCGCACAAGCTTCCTTGCAGCCGAAAACTTTGCTGAGCACGTAACGGTTGCGGCTGACCCAGGTATAAATTCTCTCCGCAATCCAGATCACGCCGGGTATCCAGAGGATCAGCGCCAACGGCACGAGCAGGGGCATCCGCAGGCCGATGTAGCGGAAGCAGCGCGCGCCCCGATAGACTTTCCGGTCCGGCGTCACGCAGTGTATGGCCGCAGACAAATCCTCCGCTGTCAGGTCGGGCGCAATTTCCTTCGCCCGCGGGTTGGACATCGGCAGGAGCGACGCGACGTTGAACCAGTCGAGCCATGACAACGCGCGCATTTGAAACGTGCACATCGGGCACTGGTCGTCGTAGAGCACGATGTTGGTCACTGCTTTCATCCGCGCGCAATCTAACGCGCTTTGCCCGGGACCGTCAAATACCGTGGTGGGCATTAATTTGGGCCGGACCGATTGTCGCTGGCGCGGGTGAACGCAGTTAAGCTAAATTCCGGCATGTTCATCATTGGACTGGGGACGGCGACGCCGCCGAATCGTTACGCGCAGAGCGAATGTTGGGAGGCGTTACGGGCCGCGAAACAGTTTTCGCAGCTTACAGGCCGGTCGAAGGCGATCCTGAAAAAGGTTTTGCTGGGCGACAACGGCATTGCCACGCGGTATCTGGCGCTCGACCCACTTGACGAAGCGTTCGATTTAACTCCTGATGCATTGCATTCCCGGTTTACAAAGCACGCCCCGGCCATGGCGGCGCAAGCAGCAACCTCGGCTTTGAAGGATGCGTCGCTGCAACCAGACGCCATCGATGCCGTAATCGTCAGCACGTGTACGGGATATTTGTGTCCGGGTTTGACCAGTTACACTACCGAGCGTCTCGCCTTGCGTCCCGATGTGTTGACACTCGACCTCGTCGGGCAGGGTTGCGGCGCAGCCCTCCCGAACCTGAGGGCCGCCGAAGCTCTGGTGTCGTCGGGGCGGTGCGGGAAGGTTTTGTCGGTATGCGTCGAAGTTTGCAGCGCGGCGTTCTACCTCGACAACGATCCGGGGGTGCTGATCAGCGCGTGCTTGTTTGGCGACGGCGCGGGCGCGGCGGTTTTGTCGAACAAGCCCGCGCCGGGCAAACGCGGCATTGAATGGAAGACGGCCGATTCCATTCTAAGCCCGGAAGACCGCGATTATCTGCGGTTTGAGTACCGCAACGGGATGCTGAGGAACATACTTTCGCGGCAGGTGCCGGCGCTGGCGGCAAAGCACGCGGGACGATTGCTCGCCCGGATGTTGGCGAATTCCGGCGCGTCCCGCACGCAAATCTCTGGCTGGATTCTTCATGCGGGTGGACGCGAAGTCCTGCTGGCCATGCAGGAGAGACTTGGATTGACGGAAAGGGATTTGCGCTGGAGCGGGGCGGTGTTGCAGGAATTCGGCAATCTAAGCAGTCCATTTGTCTATTTCGTGCTGCAGGCCGCACTGTCGGAGAATGCTCCCGGTGGGCTGTGGTGGATATCGTCGTTCGGCGCGGGATTCAGTTGCCACGGCGCGCTGCTGGGAGTGGAATGATACCTGTAGAGTCACTCGCGCCTACGATATTCCGGGACACCCCGGCGTCCATGGCCGGTTGACTGAAGATGGAACGACTCGTCGAACCGGAACTGTTGGACGGGCTCCCGGCAGATGACCCGCGGGCGATCCGTTCGCGTCGTGACCTTCGTCGCGTCAACGCGCTGATGGGCAATGCCCGCGTTCTCGGCTCGGCATTGCGGGAAACGTTTATCCGTACGCCGCCGAAGCGCATCGCGGATTTGGGCGCCGGCGACGGAACTTTGATGTTAAGACTCGCGCGAAACCTCCCTGCTCAATGGCGCGATGTGGAATTGGTGCTGGTGGACCGGCAGGCGATCATCAGCGATGAAACCCGACGCCAATTCGAGGCATTATCGTGGAGGGTCAAATTTATCGCGGCCGAGGTAACGGAGTGGCTGACCCAGTCCTCGCATGACCGGGTGGACCTGATCACTGCCAACCTGTTCCTGCATCACTTTTCCGAAACCGGGCTGCGCCAAATCCTGAGCCTGGTGGCGGAGCGAACCGATTGCTTCCTTGCCTGCGATCCGAGGCGTTATCCCGCAGCGATGCGGGCGAGCCGATGGCTCTGGCTCATCGGTTGCGGCAGCGTCACCCGCCACGACGCGGCGGTGAGCATTCGCGCCGGATTTGACCGCCGCGAACTTTCAGCGCTGTGGCCAGCAGACGCGAACTGGCACATACGGGAAGCAGCCGTCGGGTTGTTCAGCCATTGTTTTCAAGCGCATCGCCGTGATGGTCGCGCGAACCCGTGATCGCCATGCGTTCGATCACAATCATCGGGGGAGGGTTGGCTGGACTGACGCTGGGGATCGGCCTGCGACAGCGCCAGGTACCTGTGACTGTCTGGGAGGCAGGACGCATTCCGCGGCATCGTGTCTGCGGTGAGTTTATAAATGGGCGCGGGCTGGCGGCCTTTGAACCTCCAGGGTTGCTGGATATTCTCAGGGGGGCGGGGGCCCGCCCCGCCACAACAGCGGCATTTTTTTTGGAGAATCGCAGCCTGTCGGTTCGAACCCTGCCGCGCCCGGCTTTTTGCATTTCAAGGTTCAAGCTCGATGGCGATCTGGCCGAAAGGTTCTGCAAAACCGGCGGTGTGTTGCGTTGCGAAACGCAAAGGCGGGAGCAGAAATTCACCGAAGGTGTTGTGCGGTCCACCGGCCGCCGCGCTCAGGCAACGGAGCAAGGCTGGCGCTGGTTTGGAGTGAAGGCGCATGTTGTCAACGTCCCCCTCGTCGCGGACCTGGAGATGCATTTTTTGAGCAACGGTTACGCCGGTCTGTGCCGGATCAGCGACGATGAAGTCAATGTATGCGGATTGTTTCGCCGGAGAAAGGGTGATGGTGAAGAACGCCGGGACCTGGTCGATCGGTTGCGGGGCAACCCGGGGTCATTGCTCTACCAGCGCCTCTCCTCCGCCCGTTGGAACCGCGCATCTTTTTGCACGGTCGGGGGGTTGTCGCTACGTCCGCGCCGGGCGGCCGATCTTGAGGAATTCTGCATTGGCGACGCGCTCACAATGATTGCGCCGGTGACAGGCAATGGAATATCCATGGCATTCGAGTCCGCTGGACTTGCGGTGGAACCGTTGACCTCCTACGCGCGCGGCGACTCAACCTGGGACGAGGCAAAAGGAAAACACGCGGAGCAGTGTGACGCGTCATTCGGCCGGAGATTGCGATGGTCCGCCCTGGTGCAACGCACATTGTTTTTCCCGGTCCTTCGTCACTTTATTCTCCCGGCCGTGCTGCGGAGCGAATCGAACTGGCGGTTTTTGTTCAACATGACGCGATAGTTTTCCGGGATTGGTTGACCACGGGAACCGTTTTTCTGTCGCTTCCATGAATTCCAAGATGGCGGGCCCCGCAAAAGATTCCAACACTGTCCTGTGCCCGCCGTCAATTCTGGCATTGGAACGAAGCGCTGTCCGATTCGCGGACACGATCTTACAGAAAGCGGACAGTAAAGGTTGAAACGCCCCGTCGAGGAGCGGCTTTTCCGCTGGCACTTCTGGTGCTTGGGAATGCTTACGAACTCGTCGTATCCCTGTCCGTTCGCCGCTGATGGAAACGCTGGCGCAATACTCTGGTGAAGGGTTCACCAGGTTCAGGAATTCCGGCGATCATGTTGCGAGCAAAAAAATGTTCATGTCTGTATATCAGAAACAGCATTTGCAGGTTCAATTCCTGAAATTCGGCGTGGACCACAACGGCATTATCGTGCCGATCCTGAAGCGCGGCAAAGGCAACTTTGTTCAGTTGCCGCCTGTGGCCAAGCGCGCGAATGCCCAGGGTAAAAACTCCCCGCCATCGCGTTAGCGTGCGTTGCGGGCAAAGCTCGATTCGGGTTCAGCATTGATCCCTCGCCCAGGTTGGTGAGCGCGAAGCGAGAAAGCCCTGTGTGCCGGCTGGTGATGCCTGACCGCTCGCCACGACGGACCGGGCTGGCTGAAACTCCGGCGGCTTTCCCCCGCCAACAAAAGCAAAAACGTGAACGACATTATCGGATTCGACCTGTATTTCCCCCGGGAGTCTCTCAAGGCGGCGTTAATTGATTCCTTTTTGAGCGTCAGCGTTCTGGTGGGTATTTTTTCCTACCTCAACCGCTACACCAAACGGCGCTACTTCAGTTTCTGGACCGTGGCGTGGCTCTTCCACGCCATCTGGCTGGGGTTGTGCATCGCTTCTGTGAACGTGCGCGAAACCCCGTCGTTGATCATGATGAAACAGTGGTGCATTGGCGCTTCGGCGGTGTTCCTGCTGTGGGGAAGCGCTTCGTTTCTGCGTCAGCGGACGAAACCGTCCCAGCTCGCGCTCTTCCTCGCATTCCTGTTCCTCTGGGGTTATGTGGGCGCTTACCAGTTGGACAGCCCGCTGCAAACACAGTTGCCGGTGTTTGTGCTGGTGGGTCTGGCGAGTCTGATGACCGGCTGGTGTTTTTTCAAATTTCGCGCGCAAAACCCTTTTCTTGGCGCAGGTCTGCTGGCCTGCGGCTTCGCTTTGTGGGGAATTTACATCGGCGCGTACCCGTTTTTTCAGGGCTCCGACCAACTGATCAGCTCGGGCTATTTTATTTCGGCAGTGCTCCAGCTTTTTATCGCGGTGAGCATGATCATCCTGGCGCTGGAGGAGGTTCGGCACACGAACCACCGGGCGTTTCAGAGGATCCGTACCTACAAAACAAAAACCGACTTTCTGCAAAAAAAAGTCCTCTCCACCGAGGAACGCTATCGCAGCCTGTTCGACCAGGCCAGCGAGGGCATCGTCATTGCCGACGCGGAGGACCTGCGGATTCTTGAGTTGAATCAGACGGCGAAGCGGCTCCTGGGGATTAACCATGCCGACTCCAATGCGTTGTCGAGCTTTTGTCAGCTGCATCCGGAGCCACAACCGTCACCTCAGACCGGGCCCGAGTGGTTCGCCGCGATCTGCCGCCACCGCCACTTGAACCTGGTGCGGCGCGACGGCGGAGCCACGCCGACGGAGGCGGACGGGGCGCCGATCAGTTTTGAAGGCCGCGCCGCCTACCAGTTCTTTTTGCGCGAACTGACCGAACGCGCGCGCCTGGAACAACAGCTTCGCCAGGCGGAAAAATTATCCGCACTTGGGCAGATGATTTCCGGGGTGGCCCACGAATTAAACAACCCTCTGGCGGTCATCAAAGGGTACCTTGAACTCATCCTCCGCCGGGACGAATTGAAGATGCAAACGCGAACCGACCTCGAAAAGGTTGCGAATGAAAGCAACCGCGCCGCCAAACTTGTGAACAATTTTCTTTCCTTTGCGCGCGAACAGCCAACACACCGCGAGGCGGTGGATTTGAACGAACTGGTCAAACGCGTGGCAGAGTTGCGCCGACTGGACCTGCAGAACAGCCGGGTGGAACTGCGGCTGCACCTCGACCCGGAATTGCCTTCGACCCACGCCGACCCTGACCAGATTCAGCAGGTGCTGGTCAACCTGCTTAACAACTCAATTCATGCGCTCTCGGAAACGCCGCGACCGGGGCGGGTGCAGATTTCCACACAACGAAAAGAGGACACCGTCAAGATCACGGTGGAGGACAACGGCCCCGGGGTTCCGCCGGAAGTGTTGCCCTACATTTTCGAGCCGTTCTTCACCACCAAGGACGTCGGCAAAGGGACCGGGCTTGGGTTATCGATCGCCCACAGCATTCTGGCCGATCACGGCGGAAGGATCGCCTACGAGCCGTCGGCGATCGGGGGCGCCGGTTTTGTTCTCGAATTGCCCGTTGTCAGTCCTGACATCGAAGCGGACTCCCCGGCTCAACCCGCTGTGTTGCCCGCGTGTAATGATGCTCCAGCCGAACGCTCCGCGCGGATTCTCGTGCTTGATGACGAACAGGCAATCGCGGAATTGCTTGGTGAAATGCTCGGACTGCTCGGCCATTCCACTACGTTATGCCATGCCCCGATGGACGCGTTGGAAATGATCGAGCGACGCGAGTTTGACCTGATCATTTCTGATTTTCGCATGCCGAAAATGAACGGCCAGGAGTTTTACCATCATGCCGTCCAGAAAAAACCGGAACTGGCGCGCCGGGTGGTCTTCCTGACCGGC
Organism: Candidatus Angelobacter sp.; assembly: GCA_035607015.1. Classification (NCBI taxonomy): domain Bacteria; kingdom Pseudomonadati; phylum Acidobacteriota; class Terriglobia; genus Candidatus Angelobacter; species Candidatus Angelobacter sp. The sequence continues at coordinate 7,619 of DATNDF010000362.1, forward strand.
GACGTGGTCAATGAGGAGACGCAGGCTTTTTTGCAATCCACCGGCAATCCTCATCTCTCCAAACCGTTCCAGCTCGCGCGCGTCGAGCGGATCGTGGAAGATATGCTGCAACAAAACGCGGCTGTCCCGTAAATCCGCCGGCCGGTTGCGCGGACGAAACCTGCGAATCTCTTGTTGACTCGCCGCGGCGGTTTGTAGCAACCTCGCCGCAGCACAAAGAACTTGCGGTGTCGGTGTCAGAAAGACAAATGTCAGTGAAGAAGTTCGACATTCAGTGATCCTGCCGGTGCAGAATCCCCCCACTGGGTTTTTTGAGCGGGACAACCAATAAGCATGAACAACGAATCCAGACTCTTCGTGGGTAACCTCGCTTACCAAACGATGGAAAACGACCTGCAGGAGTACTTCTCCCAGGCGGGCGTGGTTACTTCTGTAAACCTGATGCTCGATAAATTTACCGGCAAATCGCGCGGCTTTGCCTTCGTCGAGTTCTCGACTTCGGAAGAGGCGAACAAAGCGGTCGAAATGTTCCACAGCAAGGAATTTCAAGGCCGTCAGCTCACCGTCAACATCGCGCGACCGCGCGAGGAGCGTCCGCCCCGTTCGGGCGGCGGCGGCGGAGGCGGGGGCGGCGGCTATCGTGGTGGCCGCGATGGCGGTCGTCGCGAGCGCTACTGATTCAGCAATTGCAACGTCGCGGTGACGGGCCGGTTTCACCGGCCCGTTTTTTTGTCGCCCGATTGCCGCGAATAAGCATTTGACACCCACCTGCACCAACTCTAGTTTGGGTTCACAAAACGTTTATGGCTGAGAACATTCCCAACACTCCATCGGGTGCCGTCCCCCCGAGGCCGGCCGAGGCTGCGAAAGTGCAGCCCAAAAAAGAGACCGTGCGGATCAATTTACCCCCCAAGCCGACAGCCGCACCCACCATCAAAATTCCAGCGCCCGCGCCGGCAGCTCACGCTGCTCCAGCCGCTCCGATCGCCGCCGCAGTTCCGGCGGCGCCTGTGGCCGCGCACGCTCCCGCACCACCCACACCAACTCCGCGTTCCGCGGCGGCCCCTGCCGGCCGACCGGCCCCCGCTCCGCGGCCTGCGCCGGTCTTGGCGGGCGTCAGTGGTCTCGACAAATCGCTGGCTGTCGCTGCCGCACTCATCACAGTGGCGGTCCTGGTCCGCGTGTTGACGTTGTAATTGAGATTTTCTGGAGACCGTCTCACCCTCCAAACCCGTTCACGTCGTATGTCCGCCGCAAATATTGTCACTTTGACCGAAGCCAATTTTCAGCAAGAAGTACTGGAATCACCCACGCCCGTGCTGGTGGATTTTTGGGCTGAGTGGTGCGGCCCCTGCAAAATGATCGCGCCAATACTGGACGAACTCGCCAGCGAATACGACGGGAAGGTCAAGGTCGGCAAAGTGAATATCGACGAGCACCAGTCCATCGCCACTCAATACGGCATCCGCGCCATCCCGACGTTGCTCATTTTCAAGGACGGCGAAGTCGCGGAGCAGGTGGTCGGCCTGCGCAGCAAACGCGACTTGAAGGCGAACCTCGACAAGGTGGCCGTCGTCTGACAGCGCGCCGGACGAGGTGTCATGTCACTGATCGTCACCCCCGGCCAACTGAATCAGCGCGCAGAATTGTATTCACAACTCGCTTCGCTCCTCACCGCCGGTGTCGGCCTGATCCAGGCCCTGGAAATCATCCGGCGCAGTCCGCCCGGCCACTCGTTTCGCGAACCGCTCACCCGGCTCACCGCCAGTGTGACCGAGGGAGCGACGCTCGCGGAATCGATGCTCAACCTCGGTCGATGGCTTCCCTCCTTCGACCTGGCTCTCCTTCAGGCGGCCGAACAGAGCGGCCGTTTGCCGGAATGCTTCCGTCTGCTCGCAAATTATTACAACGAACGGGCGCAGCTCGCGCGGCGGGTCATGGCCGATCTTGCCTATCCACTTTTTGTGCTTCACTTCGCCATCCTCATCTTCCCCGTCTCTCAACTCGTCCAGTTGGTGACCCGATTTGATATTCTCGGATTCGTCCGGACAAAGGTCGTCCTGCTGGCCCCCGCTTACGGCGCGGTTTTTCTTTTACTGGTCGCGCTCCAGGGCCAACGCGGCGAGAAATGGCGCGCACGGATGGAAAAGGCGATGCGATGGATTCCGTTTCTTGGGCCCGCCCGGCGGAATCTGGCGCTGGCGCGATTGTCCGCGGCCCTGGAAGCCTTGATCAGCGCGGGGGTGTCTATCTTCGATTCCTGGGAGCTCGCGGCGGCGGCGAGCGGCTCGCCGGCATTACGACGTTCCGTCGGCGCTTGGCATGGCGCTTTGCGGGCCGGAGAAACCCCCGCCGAATTGATCGGGCGGTCGCCTGAATTCCCGGAACTCTTCGCCAATCTGTATCACACGGGTGAAGTCAGCGGACAACTGGACGATTCTCTCCGTCGGCTCCATCAGCATTACCAGGAAGAAGGTTCGCGCAAACTGCACATCTTCGCCCAGTGGGTGCCACGGCTGATCTACTTTGCCATCCTGCTGGCCATCGCCTATCAGATCATAGGCTTCTACACAGGTTACTTCAACGGCATCTTCCAACAGCTCGGTCCGTGAGGCGTGCGTTCGTAAACCGTCGCGGACTTTTTTCTTTGCGGAACGCGGCTCCCCGCTAGCCTTGGCGCATGACGCTGACCGAGCTGCTCTCCAACGAAGAACTCCGCCGCCACGAGTTCCCGGTGGCGCGCGAAAAAACATTTCTTGCGCACGCGGGGGTCTGCCCGCTGCCCCGCCGGGTTTCCGAGGCAATTCGTGATTACGCCCTGTGCTGCACTAGGGACGATCAGGAAACGTTATTGCCGGCCCGGCAAATGTCCCGATCGCGCGAACGCGTCGCGCAGCTGCTCAACGCCCGGCCCGACGAAATCGCGTTTGTCGGGCCGACCTCGCTCGCCCTCAATTTCGTTGCGGCCGGCCTGCGACTTAAAAAAAACGACAACATTCTGATCTACCTCGACGATTATCCGGCGAACGTTTATCCGTGGATGGCGCTCGCGGAAAAAGGCGTCGAAGTGCGTTTCCTGAACGTGCGGGAACTCGGCCGCATCCGTCCCGCGGATGTCATCGGCCAGGTTGATGAACAGACGCGTCTGGTCGCGCTGGCCTCCTGCCATTTCGTATCGGGCTTCCGGATTGATCTGGACACCATCGGCAGGGCACTCCACGAGCGTAACATCCTGTTCTGCGTGGACGCCATCCAAACACTGGGCGCTTTCCCGACAACCGTCGAGCATGTTGATTTTCTCGCTGCGGACGCACACAAGTGGTTGCTCGGTCCTTGCGCCGCTGGAATCCTGTACGTCCGAAAATCACTTCAGGAACGATTGAGACCGGCTGTCTTTGGCTGGCACAACGTGCGTTGTCCCGATTACATCGCCGGAGAGGAAATGATTCTACGCGCCGACGCGCGCCGCTACGAAGCGGGCACCCAGAATCTGCTCGGCCTCGCGGGCCTGAATGCGGCATTGGAACTCCTGTCGGAAATCGGCATCGACGCGATCGCCTCAGAACTGCTGCGCAAGCGCGCACTGCTCGTCCCCGCCCTGAAAGACAAAGGCTACACGGTGCTCCAAGGTGACGTAATTGCGGCCAACGCCTCCGGCATCGTGACGTTTTATCGAGACGGTATGAATGTGCCCGCACTGCATGAAAAGCTGGAGGCTGCCAACATCAGCGTGTCGCTGCGTTCCGACCGCGCCGGCCGAAAATATCTCCGTCTCTCGCCGCACTTCTATAACACGGATTCGGAACTTTCACGGACACTCGAACTTCTTTGAGCAGTTTTCAGCGTCGTCTCCCGTTGGTGTGATTCCGTCATCAACCTCCGCACGCGCAGTTCGGGGGAATGGTCCCGGTTTTGCTGAATCTTCAATCTGTAGCTGCAATTTCGAACCCGATGAAAACTCTCGTATCAGCCGCGCAAAAGTTGCGCACAAAATTCTTGATTGTTAATCTGGTTGCGTCGTTCCTGTTGATCGGTCAAACGACCTTGATCGCTCAAACGGGAGTGAACGTTTTCACATACCACAACGACCTCGCGCGAACCGGACAAAATCTGAACGAAAAAATCCTTACCCCCGCCAACGTGAACCCGGACAGTTTCGGTCTCCTTTTTACGCAGCCGGTGGACGGCTACGTTTACGCTCAACCGTTGTATATGAGCGGCGTGCCAATACCCGGCAAAGGCACACATAATGTCGTATTCGTCGCGACGGAACACGACAGCGTTTATGCGTTCGACGCCGACAATAGCCAGGGTGATAACGCCGCGCCACTGTGGCGGGTCAGCTTCATCAACCCGGCCGCTGGAGTAACTACCGTCCCGATGAGCGAGTTCGGATTCACCTATCCGCCCGAATTGGGCGTCACCGGTACTCCGGTCATCGATCCTTCGACCGGGACGCTTTTCGTCGTCGCGAAAATTGAAGACAACAGCAGCGGCGCCAGGAAATACGCAGAAAGGCTGTTCGCGCTGGATGTCGCGACGGGCACCAACAAATTCGGCGGGCCGGTCGACATCCAGGCTTCCGTTCACGGGACCGGTGCAGGTTCGGACGCGCAAGGAAATATTTCATTTGATCCGTACTGGGAATTTCAGCGAACGGGATTGACGCTGGCTGGGGGCGTGGTTTACGTCGCTTTTGCTTCACAAGGGGACGAAGGACCTTACCACGGGTGGATCGTTGGCTATGACGCGCACACACTGCAACGCGCGCGGGCATTCAATGACACTCCCAATGGCAGTGAGGGAGGCATCTGGATGAGTGGAGCCGCTCCGGCGGGCGATGCTGATGGAAACATCTACTGCATGACTGGCAACGGGACGTTCGATGCAAATTCCGGCGGGCCGGATTACGGCGATAGCTTTCTTCGGCTCCTGCCTTCGGGAAATACTCTGGTGGTGACCGATTTCTTCACCCCTTACGACCAGGCGCAACTCGATTCGAATGACGGCGACCTTGGCTCTGGCGCTCCGATGATTCTCCCAGACGTGGCCGGCAGCGTTACGCATCCGCATCTGCTCGTCGGCTGCGGCAAGGAAGGCGTCATCTATCTTTTAGATCGAGACAACATGGGACGTTACAACCCGAATAACAACGATCAGATCGTGCAATCGTTTGGCCCGGTGTCGGGCACATGGAGCATGCCGGCATATTTCAACAACCTGGTTTACATCGGTGGAGTCAATGATCACTTGAAAGCTTACCGCATTACCAACGGCCTGTTGACACCGCAACCGGATTCCCAGACATCGACAACATACGGTTACCCCGGGGTGACCCCGAGCATTTCGGCCGACGGCACTAACAACGCGATCGTCTGGGCGATTGAAACCGATGCATTCTTCACGAGCCGCGGTCCGGCGGTTCTGCGCGCCCATAATGCGACGAATCTGGCTGAACAATTCTACAGCAGCAGCGACGCGGGCGCCCGCGATCAACTCGGGCTGGCGCAACATTTCGGCGTCCCTACCATCTCGAACGGCAGGGTTTATGTCGCGACCGCCTTTGGACTATCTGCGTTCGGTCTGCTGGCTCCGCCTCAACCTCGCCTGTCGATCAGTCCGGATCTGACAATCACGGTTGAAGGAGAGGTGGGTCAATCCTACTCGATTGAGTACACCACCGACCTGGATGAAGGTTGGTCCGTTGTGGAAACGGTGACTCTTACAAACTCACCCCAGTCATTCACGGATTTTCAGCAATCTCATGACCCGCAGGGCTTTTTCCGGGTAACATCGGCACCCTTGTGATCGATGAGCGGTCAACGTTCGTCTTGGTCCAAAATCACTCGAATCTGGACACGCCGGCAGCTTTCCGGCTTACTTTCCCGGGTTCGATTTTAACCGATGCCACCACTCAACGCCGAACTGCTGTCCAAAGCCAAATCGCTGGGTTTTTCCGACCTTCAGATTGCTTGTTTGACCGGACGTATTGAGGACGACGTTCGCGCCGGACGCAAAAAACTGGGGATGGTTCCAAGCTACCGCCTCGTGGACACCTGCGCCGCCGAGTTCGAAGCGTACACGCCGTACTACTATTCAACTTACGACCGCGACGACGACGAAGTGCGGCCTTCCGACAAACGCAAAGTGATGATCCTTGGCGGCGGACCGAACCGCATCGGTCAGGGTATCGAGTTTGACTACTGTTGTGTGCATGCCGCGTTTGCCCTCAAGGAGGACGGCTTCGAGACTTTGATGGTCAACTCGAATCCCGAAACCGTTTCGACCGATTACGACACCAGCGACAAGTTATTTTTTGAGCCGTTGACGCTCGAGGACGTCCTTCACATTTACGAGCGCGAAAAATGCTGGGGCGCCATCGCCCAGTTCGGCGGCCAGACGCCGCTCAATCTCGCGCTCGGCTTGCAAAAAAACGGCGTGAACATCATCGGCACGTCGCCCCAGAGCATTGAGATCGCCGAGGACCGCAAGCTGTTCGCCGCAATGCTCGACAAGCTCAAAATCCCGCAGCCGCCCAACGGCATCGCAACGAACGAGGCCGAGGCTCTTGCCGTGGCAAAACAACTGGATTACCCGGTTCTCGTGCGGCCGTCATTCGTGCTGGGTGGCCGCGCGATGCAGATCGTTTATTCCGACGCCGAACTGCAGCATTACATGCGCTTTGCCGTCGAGGCTTCGCCAGAACGCCCCGTGCTCGTCGACAAGTTCCTCGAGGACGCGACGGAGGTGGACGTGGATTGCATCGCAGATGTCGGCCAATTCAAAAGCCCCGGTGACGGCATGGTCATCATCGGCGGGATTCTGGAACATATCGAGTTTGCGGGCGTTCACTCCGGGGACGCCGCAATGGTGCTGCCACCGCACACGCTCGCAAAAAGCGTGGTCGAGAAGATTCGCAAATACACCCACGCAATGGCCCTCGAACTGCGCGTTGTCGGCCTGATGAACGTGCAATACGCGGTGAAAGGCGAAGCGGTTTATGTCCTCGAAGTCAATCCGCGCGCGTCCCGTACCGTCCCCTTCGTCAGCAAGGCCATTGGCGTGCCGCTGGCAAAACTCGCCGCCAGGGTGATGGCAGGCGGGACCCTCAAGCAGCTGGGTTTCACGGGGGAAGTCTGGACGAAATATTGGGCGGTAAAGGAATCAGTGTTTCCGTTCAACCGGTTTCACGGACAGGACATTCTGCTTTCGCCCGAGATGCGTTCGACGGGCGAGGTGATGGGACTGGACGCTGATCTTGGCATCGCCTACGCGAAATCCCAGATGGCGGCAAACGCGCCGTTGCCTCTGTGCGGAAAAGTGTTCATTAGCGTCAGTGACCTGCACAAGACCGAAGTCGCCAGCGTGGCGAAGTTGTTCGCCGAGCAGGGATTTGAGCTTGTTGCAACGGCCGGCACGGCCAACGTGCTGGAAAAGGCCGGACTGAAGGTCCAACGTACTCTCAAACTGCTCGAAGGTCGCCCAAACGTAATTGACCTGCTCAAGAACAAGGAAATCCAACTCGTCATCAACACACCCAGCGGCGCCGCGCCGCGCGAGGACGAAATCAAAATCCGCACGACCGCGGTTTACACCAACACTCCCATTATGACGACGCTCAGCGGGGCGCGCGCCGCCGCGCTGGGCATTGCTGCACTGAAGAAGATCGGCTACGAGGTGAAGACGCTGCAGGAGTATCACTGAACTGGCGGCGGAGGCGGTTGCTTTCGCTTTCGGCACACAATCCACCCCAGGATTACACCCGCGAGTCCTATGACGGCAAACCAGACGGCTCGTGTGGCGAGGAGCGCCGATCTGATTTCCCAGCCATAACGCAAAATCATGACCGCCACCACGCAGAGGAAGAAGACGCGCACGAATGAATTCCCCTTCAGAACGGCCAACCGCGTGCCGGCGAGCGAACCGAGCAAATTACACAAACCCATCGGCACGGCGTATTCGTAAAGGACCTGGTGCGCGGCAGAGAAGTAAGCGACGGCGGACAGGTTCGTGGCGAAGTTGACGACCTTGGCGCTCGCCGAGGCCGCCAAAAAATCAAAGCCAAACAGGCCGATGAAGATGAAGATAAGGAAGCTGCCGGTACCCGGCCCGAAAAAGCCGTCATAAAAGCCGATGATTATTCCCACCAGAACGCCGAATTGCCTTTCGCGATGCGCCGTGAACTGCGGCGCGTGCAGGTTGCCAAAGTCTTTTCGCCAGTAAGTGTAAACGGCCACAATGCCAAGCAGGAGCAACACCAGCGGCTTGAGCGCCTGCGGGCGGATGAGCGAAAGTGTCCACGCGCCAAGCAGCGAAAACACAAACGCGGCGACCCCGGCAGGGAGGATCGAATGCCAGTTGATCCGCACGCGGCGCGAGTATTGTACGACGGCAGCGCCCGTGCCGCAGATGGACGACAACTTGTTCGTTCCAAAAACCGGCGTCAAAGGAACCGAAAGGGCGGGTGGCAAAAAAATGAGGAGTGCGGGCAACTGAATCAGGCCGCCACCACCCACCACCGAATCCACAAAGCCGGCGAGGGCCGCGAACAGACACAGGTAAAGGATTTCCACGACGGCGACCTCGAGTTGCGGAGCCGCTTCGAGCGGCGCGTTCAGGATTGTCGGACATGAAAGACGAACGGCCTTCTTCGGGGAAGCACAAAGTTTCGCCTGTCCTCGGGAGGCACCACGGTCCGTTTCGGGTCTGATCGGCGTGGCTTCGTCAATGCTCCCTCGGGAAATATGGGAGATATGGGAGACATCATACAAATCAACCTGGCAGAGGTGTCTTTCTGTTTGCTTGGATTTTTCCCGGATGCCGCGGCAGAACGGTGCCTGTAGCGCGCGATCGGCAGCGGTCGCGGGCGGGCGTAAAACGGTTGAGTCGTCGCCGGACCCGCTTAACAATCGGCGAACCGATGAATTGGATTCCTCTGGTTGAACACGAGTTGCGGGCAGGCGTGCGCCGTCCCCGCACGTTCCGCACCCGGCTGGCGGCTGGCGGCGCGGCGGTTGGCATCTGTTGTTGGGGATTGCTCGTCTGGGCGGACTGGAAAAGCGCCGCTTCGCTGGGCCATTCACTTTTGGAACTCCTTGGCTGGACCGGCTTCATCGGCACGGCGCTGGCAGGCTTGTTTTTGACCTCCGATTGTATCAGCCAGGAGCGGCGCGAAGGGACGCTGGGTCTGCTTTTCCTGACGGACCTGCGCGGGCGCGACGTGGCTTTCGGCAAACTTGCGGCCAAGGGATTGACGCCGGTTTATTGTCTTTTCGCAATGTTGCCCGCACTGACTGTTTCCTTGATTGTTGGCGGCGTCACGGCCGGCGAAGTCTGTCGTTTGTGGATGGTTCTGCTGAACACCCTTTTCTTTTCCTTGTCCGTGGCGATCCTCACTTCGACATTCTGCCGGCAGCAGCGCGCGGCCCAAGCAGTCGCCGTGGCGGCAATTTTTCTGAGCGTTTTCCGACTGCCGCTTTTGGGTGTCGGCACTGCTTCTGCATCCTCTTCTTCGCTGGTGGCCTCCTTTGCGTTTGTCTTCAGCCCGGCCTGCAATTACCTGCTGGCCTACGATGCACGTTACCGCGGCGCATCCGGCTCGTTTTGGGGATCACTGATTGTGACAGACCTGTTGGCGTGGGGCTGCCTTTGGGCGGCCGGACGACTGCTGCCGCGGATGTCGTCGGAAGAAACAAGCTTCTTCATTCGGGCAACTGGCACCCGGTGGCCGCGCCTGCAGTCGCTCGGGGCGGCCCAACGGCAACGATCAAGGCGCGAGCTGCTGTCGAGAAATCCGATTACATGGCTCGCCAGCCGCGATGGATGGAGGCAACATTCAACCTGGTGCCTTCCCGCACTGGCCTTGTGGATCTGGCTCCGCTTCGACCCCTCTTCCCCGAGCGGCGCATCGGTGCAGATCAGTTTTGCCGCTTTCGTGGCCATTCATGCTCTCTTCAAGGTCTGGGTGGGCTCGGATGCCAGCCATGTGCTCGCCTCCGACCGGTTGAGCGGGACGCTGGAACTGTTGCTCTGCACGCCGCTTCAAACGCGTGAAGTCGCAGCCGGCATGTTGTCTGCGTTCCGACGCCGGTTTGCGGGTCCACTCGCCGCGCTTTTGATTCTCGATGCGGCGTTCGCCGTGAAAATACTCTCTGCGGGCGATCTGGACGCGGCGTTCGCGGCGGGAGCTGGCGCGGCCATGTTGCTGGCTGATTTCTACTGTCTTTGCTGGGTCGGGTTGTGGCGTGGGTTGACCGCGCGCGATCCGGTGCGGGCGATTCTGGCCACGCTCTGGCGCGTCTTGGTGTTGCCCTGGATTTTTTTTGCCGCCGGCGTCGGAATCTTCCGCCAGAGCACGCTGGCCCAATTCGCAGGAATGTGGCTGTTTATAGGTTTGGTGACGGATGTGGTTTTGTGGGTGAATGCAAAGGATTTTTTCCACGGACACTTCCGGGCAATGGCGTTGCGGCCATTCGGTGAGAAGCCTGCCCGCGTCGAAAGTAAATGGTCTCCCATGAATTGGGAGGAAGAGCCAGACGGTCAGACGACCGGACCGTGACCACGCGCCAGGACGAAGGAGTCCCATTTGCGGGACGGCAAAATCCCACCATCGGAATATTCGGAAGAATAGCTTCTCGAAGAAACATTTCTATCGTGCCGTGTTTACAAGGAGTTAGTCGATTGCGAGGTGTTGGCACGGGCATTGCAAAAGGTTGTTTGTCCCAGTATTTCCGACCGGTCGTGGGAATGAAGGGCGAGAAAAAATATAAACGCTTTTCGTCTATGCCAGTGATTTCAAAATTCTATGGGATTGTCATCCGGATGCTGATCGTCCGACCGTTTGTTGCGCATTTCCACGCGTTCTACGAAAACTGTGAATTGATCGTCGGCATCGCGCCGCTTCGAGTCATTCAGGGCGATGCGCCCCGCCGCGTCCGCGCCATGGTAATCGAGTGGGCGGCCCAACACCAACAGGAGCTGCAGGAAGCTTGGAATCGGCTGGGCCGGGCGCAACCTCCGTTGCCGATCCAGCCGCTCCGATAGTATGGACGTCGCCCGACCAGACATCGCCCGCAAGCGCAGACGCCGACGCGTCCTTTACTCGGCGGGCGGGCTCGCCATCCTCGTGCTCATTACCATCGGCCTGTCCCGGCTCCAACCTGCGGCGCCAGTGGTTGAAAACCCGTGGACAGACACCGTCAAACGTGGCGAGATGCTTTGTCAGGTGCATGGCAACGGCACATTGGTGCCCGAGGAAATTCTCTGGATCCCGACCCTTAACGCCGGACGTGTGCAAAAAATCCTGGTTTTGCCGGGCGCGGCCGTGAAAGCCGACACTGTGCTGGTGGAGTTAAGCAATCCGGACGTCGAACAAGCCGCCTTCGACGCCGAGTGGCAGCTCAAGGCCGCAGAGGCGGACCTGGCCAACCTGCGCGTGCAACTGGACACGGCCCGCCTCAACCAGCAATCAATCCTGGCCACGGCACAGGCCAATTACAGCAGCGCCAAGCTCGACTTCGAAGTCAACGACGAACTCGCGAAGGCGGGCCTTGTCCCCGCGCTCACGCTGAAGCAGGCAAAGACCAAAGCCGAGGAGCTGGCCAAGCTGTTGGAAATCGAACAGGAGCGTTTGAACATCAGTGCCGATGCGACCAAAGCCCAACTGGCCGCGCAACAGGCCAAAGTGGAGCAGTACCGGGCACAGCTTCAACTCAAACGCCGCCAGGTCGATGCCTTGAAAATCCGCGCCGGCATTGACGGTGTGTTGCAGAAACTGGGCGATGCGTCTGCGACCGTGATGCTTCAGGAAGGCCAGCAGCTCGCCCCGGGCGCCAATGTCGCGCGCGTGGCCAATCCCGCAAAGCTGAAAGCCGAAATCAAAATCTCGGAAACGCAGGCGAAAGACATCGCTTTGGATCAGAAGGCGCTGGTGGACACACGCAACGGAGTAATCCCCGGACACGTCGTCCGCATTGACCCGGCCGCCCAGAACGGAACCAGAACCGTGGACGTTGCATTGGACGGCCCCCTTCCCAAAGGCGCCGTCCCGGACTTGAGCGTGGATGGCACCATCGAACTCGAACGGCTCAATGAAGTGATGTTCGTCGGCCGCCCGGTGCAAGGCCAGCCCGACAGCACTGTCGGAATTTTCAAAGTAATCAATGGTGGCAAAGAAGCCGTGCGTGTGCCGGTCAAACTCGGGCGCAGTTCGGTCAGCACGATTGAAATCGTCGAAGGCTTGCAGGTCGGCGACAAGGTGATTCTGTCCGACATGTCGGCCTACGATACGCACACGCGGGTCAGGGTGAACTGAAGCGGGTGGGTCGTCCGCGGCTGGCGATCAGCCGGACACATCATGAACCGAAGGCGACAGCAGAGTGGCCGCGACAAGTCGGCCACGGCAAATCGAAAAGCATGAATGATCTCAAATTCGCCTTCCGACAGTTGCTGAAGAATCCCGGCTTCACGGTTGTCGCGGTGGTGACGCTCGCGCTCGGCATTGGCGCGAACACGGCGATCTTCCAACTTCTGAACGCCGTGCGTTTGAAAACACTGCCGGTATCGAAGCCCCAGGAACTGATGGAAGTGCGGATTGTGGGGGGGAACCCGGGCCTGGGAATTTCTGACAGCGCGAATGCGGAGCTGACCTACCCGCTCTGGGAACAGCTTCAAAAACGCCAGGGGACGTTTGCCGGAATTTTTGCATGGGGCAGCGGCGAACTTCCCGTCGGCAGCGGCGTCGAGACGCGAATGACGAGATGCCTGTGGGCGAGCGGTGATTTTTTCTCGGCCCTCGGAGTTGCTCCCGTTCGCGGCCGATTGCTAAGCCCGGAAGATGACCGGCGCGGCGCGGGACCGGGTGGCGTGGTGATCAGTTACGGGTTTTGGCAAAGCGAGTTTGGCGGCGAAGAGTCTGCTATTGGCAAATCGCTGACGCTGGGCGACCGCACTTTCCAGGTCGTCGGTGTGACGCCCCCGGCCTTTTTCGGACTCGAAGTGGGAAATCAATTCGACGTGGCTCTGCCGCTGACCACACGTGAATTGTGGTGGGACAACGTGCTGGATCGGACAGACGCCTGGTGGCTGCGTGTCATGGGCCGCTTGAAAAGCGGCTCGAATCTCGCGCAGGCCGCCGAATACGTGAAAACAATCAGTCCGGGCATCATCGAGGCCACATTGCCCGTGGGTTATGGCGCGGGGACTGTCGAATCGTATCGAAAATTCCAGCTGTCCGCGTTTCCGGCCGGCACCGGCGTGAGCCAGTTGCGGGCCGACTACGAAAAGTCACTGTGGTTGCTGTTTGGAATCACCGGACTCGTTCTCCTGATCGCCTGCGTGAATCTCGCGAACCTGACCCTGGCCCGCGCGAGCGCGCGAGCGCGGGAAATTGCTGTGCGCCTCGCCGTCGGCGCGTCGCGCGCGCGGCTCGTCCGGCAATTACTCTCCGAAAGTCTTCTGCTGGCCGGGTTCGGCGCGGTCGCGGGCGCCTGGCTCGCGCATTTTTTGAGCCGGAGCGTTGTCTGGTTTCTCAGCACACAAGGAAACCGGCTCTCCATCGATCTGCACGCGGACTGGCGCGTGCTCGCTTTCACAAGCGCCGTCGCGATTTTGACCTGCGTGTTCTTCGGGCTCACGCCTGCGATCCGTTCAGCCCGGACCGCGCCGGCGGTCGCGCTCAGCGCCATCGGACGTGGCACGACCGGCAATCGCGAACACCTGGCCCTTCAGCGTGGACTGACGATTCTGCAAATGGCCGTTTCGCTCGTACTCCTTTCCGGCGCGTTGTTGCTGGTGCGAAGTTTTTGGAACCTGACCACGATGCGTCCGGGCTTCCGACAGGACGGCGTGTTCGTCACTCGCGTAAACTTCGCGCGCGTGAATCTGCCGGCGGGACGTCGCGCTGCGTTCAAAACGGAACTGCTGGACGGGGTACGATCCATTCCGCGCGTTGAAGCGGCGGCGCTCACGACTCATGTTCCGGTCATCAGCGGCAGTTGGACGATGGGCGTGCGCGTGACCGGCGCGCGGGGAGAGAAGGAAGGCTGGTCCAAGGTCGCGTGGGTCAGCCCCGATTACTTCCGGACGCTGGAGATTCCGATCCTCACGGGCCGCGACATTTCCAAAACCGACACGACGACTTCACCCAAAGTGGCGCTCGTGAACGAGACCTTTGTCCGGCAGTGGCTTGAAGGCGCGAATCCAATCGGCGCGCGGGTTCGAACGGGAGCGGAACCGGGCTATCCGGAAGCGACCTACGAAATCGTGGGTGTCGTCAAGGACACGAAATACGGGAATCTGCGCAATGAAATTCCACCCATTACGTTTGCGCCGGCGTCGCAGATTCCCGATCAGGGGACCTGGGCTACCATCGTCGTTCGCTCCTCCGCGCCGTTGCCGGGAATTATCGCCGCGGTCCGGCGGCGACTCGGAGAAGCGTATCCTGCGATCCGCATGGAAACGAGCGTCTTGAAAACACAGATTCGCGAAGGATTGGCGCGCGAGCGGTTGCTGGCATGGCTCTCGGGATTCTTCGGTGTTCTGGCGGCAGTGCTGGTGATGGTCGGGCTGTACGGGTTGGTGTCCTACACAACATTGTTGCGCAGAAACGAACTGGGCGTTCGCCTGGCCTTGGGCGCTCAGAGAAGCAAAATCTTGTGGCTCGTTCTTCGACAGGGACTCAAGTTGGCGGCCATCGGTATCGGCGTCGGTCTTGTTGGTGCACTCGCGCTGACGCACTTTTTGAGCAGCCTGCTCTTTGATTTGAAGGCGACGGACCCGGCGACGCTGATCCTTACTTCACTGCTTCTTGTAGCGGTGGCTTCGTTTGCGTGTTGGCTACCAGCGCAGCGCGCGGCCAAAATCGGTCCGATGGAGGCATTGCGGTACGAGTGATGAGGGATTAGAGGCGAGGGGCGAGAATAACCGGAAGAAACATGAGCAAAAAGTTGAAAAGCTACAAAGACCTCGTTGTTTGGCAGAAGAGTCTTACTCTGGTGAAGCTGGACTATCAGCTTACGAGATCCCTTCCCGCAGATGAAAGGTTTGGCCCGGTTTCGCAGATTCAGTGCGCGGCAGAGTCCGTGCCCTCGAACCTCGCGGAAAGTCACGCCCTCAATACGACCGGCGAGTTCATTCAATTCATTTCTAACGCTGAAGGTTCGCTGGCCGGATTGTTGACGCAGTTGATCGTCTCGATAGAACCTGGTTTCTGTGCCGCCGATGGAGCACAGCCATTGCATCGGTTGATTGAAGAAATTCAGAAAATGGCGAACGCTCTGCGCCGTTCCCTCGCCTCTTGCCCCTAATCTCTCGCCCTATGCAAGACCTCAGATTCGCCTTCCGCCAGTTGCTGAAGAACCCCGGTTTCACCACCGTGGCAGTGCTCACCCTCGCGTTGGGCATCGGCGCCAACACCGCCATCTTCAGCGTGGTCAATACGGTCTTGCTCAGGCCGCTGCCCTATCGCGAACCCGACCAACTGGTGCAGTTGCGCATGGACTGGTCGGGCAAACCCAGCACCCTCATTGGCAGCGCCACGTACGTTGAAGTGAAAGCCCAGAGCCAGTCGCTGGCGCGCATCGCCGCCTACAGTGGCGGCGACATGACCCTCACGGGGGTCGGATCGGTGGAACGAGTCGTGTCCGGCGCAGTGACGGCGGATTTTTTTCCACTGCTCGGCATCCAGCCGGCGTTGGGACGCAACTTCACCCGGGAAGAGGACAAGCCCAACGGCCCAAAGGTGGCCATTCTGGGACACGGCCTCTGGCAGAGCCGATTTGGCGGCGATGCTAACGTGCTGGGCCGGACGATCACGTTGAACCAACAAAGTTACACCGTCGTGGGCGTTCTTCCGGCGCGCTTCCAATATCCCGAACAGTTTCAACTTTGGACTCCTCTGGCGCTTGGTGAAACGGGGGGGACCTTCGTGGCGTATGGCGAAGGCATGATGCTACTGAAAGCCATTGCCCGATTGAAACCTGGCGTGACGCTTCAACAGGCGCAAACCGAATTGCAAACAATTGCGCGGCGTAGTCAGTCAAGGGGACCGACGGCGACCCGGGGCGGCGAAGGTGACGGTGGCGGTGAGGGTGTTTTGACCCTGATCGGACTGCACGAGCAGGTCGTCGGCGATGTGAAGGGAATGTTGCTCGTGTTGCTCGGCGCGGTCGCGTTGGTCCTCCTCATCGCCTGCGCGAATGTCGCCAACCTCCTGCTCACGCGCGCGGCCGCGCGGCAACGGGAGATGGCCGTCCGCGCCGCGCTCGGAGCCGGACGGCTGCGGGTTGCCCGCCAGTTGCTCACGGAAAGCGTGCTGCTTTCCATGGCGGGCGGCGGTCTGGGTCTATTGATGGCGTTCTGGGGCGTCCGGGCGTTCGGGCAATGGAGCGGCGCGAGCTTGCCGGTGATGCACGCTATTGGCATCGATGCGTGGGTGCTGGCGTTCACGCTCGGCGTGTCGGTGATCACCGGATTGGCGTTCGGACTCGCGCCGGCGGTTCAAGCCTGGCGCACAGACGTCAACGCCGCGCTCAAGGAGGAGGGCCGCGGAGACACGGGCAAACATCGCAGCCGGCTCCGGCATCTTCTGGTCGTTTCGGAGGTGGCGCTCGCGCTGGTTCTGCTCATCGGCGCCGGGTTGTTGCTCAAAAGCTTTTCGCGGTTGCTCGACGTCAATCCGGGCTTCCGGGCCGAGGGCCTGTTGACCTTCCAGGTAAATCTGACGGGCGAGAAATCCTCGCCCCAGAAAGTCAACTTCATTGAACAAGTCGTCGAGCGGTTGAAGGCGCTGCCCGGCGTGCAGGCGGCCGCCGCCACGGATACCCTGCCGCTTACCGATTTTTCGCGCATTGCCGTGGCGGATGTCGAGGGCCGGCCACCGATTGACTTCCGAACGGCAAAACGGGAGGACGTGATTCCGCTTTCAAGACCGACGGTCACTGTAGGTTACTTCGATGCGATGGGCATTCCGTTGAAGAGCGGACGCACGTTCACGTCGCAGGATGCGCGTCCAACGGGAGGATCGGTCGTCGTGAACGAGTCGTTTGAGAAACAGTATTTCCCCGGCGAAAGCGCCATCGGCAAACGCATCCGTCTGGCGGCGAGTCCGGGTAAGACGGCGCGCTGGCAGACGGTGGTGGGCATTGTCAGCGATGTGCGGCAGAGCGGATTGGCGGGGGAGGTCCTGCCAGAAGTGTATAGCCCGGAGCTGGATGACACGGGAGAAGCCCTGAGCTTCGTCATCCGCGTCGCCGGCGAGCCGGGCGGCCTGATGTCTGCCGTGCATGGAGTGGTGGCGGCTGTGGATCCGAATCAACCGCTTCACAACGTGATGACGATGGAGCAGCGGCTGGCGAATACCACGACCTCGCCGCGTCTCAGCACGGCCCTGTTGGGCAGCTTTGCGGCGGTCGCGCTGCTGCTCGCCGTCGTGGGCATCTACGGCGTGATGTCGTATGCGGTGACGCAACGCCGGCGCGAGATCGGCGTGCGGATGGCCTTGGGCGCGCAGAAGAGTGATGTGCTCGGTCTCGTGATCGGCGGCGGACTGCGGCTGACGCTGGCCGGGGTTGCGATCGGGCTGCTCGGGGCGTTTTCCCTGACGCGATATCTGTCGAGGCTGCTCTACTCCGTAAAAGCGACGGATCCACTGACTTTTCTTGCTGTAGCGGTGGCCCTGACGGGAGTGGCCCTACTGGCCAGCTGGCTGCCGGCTCGCCGCGCCGCAAAATTCAATCCGATGGAGGCGCTGCGCCATGAATGACCTCAGATTCGCCTTCCGCCAGTTGCTGAAAAACCCTGGCTTCACTGCTGTGGCCGTGCTCACACTCGCGCTGGGCATCGGAGCGAACACGGCCATTTTCAGCGTTGTGGATGCGGTACTGTTGCGTCCGCTCGCATATCCTGAGTCCGATCGATTGGTTTGGTTGAGCGAGCGGGGCCCCGATTGGTCGGGTGGATCCATTTCATGTCCCAATTTCACTGATTGGAGGAATCAGCAATCGGTTTTTGAAAAGTTTGGTGTTTACAGCGGTAGCAATTTTACTCTCACGGGCGCAGGCGAGCCGGTCCGGCTGGCGGGGGCGATGATGTCGTCGGATGTGTTTGCGGCCTTGCGCGTCCAACCGGAAATCGGGAGGGTTTTCGGCGAAGACGAAGACAAGCCGGGTGGCCCGCCGGTAGCCGTGATCGGCCACGCACTCTGGCAGAATCGATTTGGCGGCGATGCCGGAATTGTCAATAAAACAATCAATCTCAACGGGAAAGCTTATACAATTTTGGGAGTAATGCCGGCGGGATTTGAGTTTCCCAACAAAGTTGACGTCTGGCTGCCGGTGGGCCCTCTTTTCGCTGAGTCCAGTTGGCAGAATCGAGACAACCATCCCGGCCTGTTCGGATTGGCGCGTCTCAAACCGGGAGTCACTCTCGAAAAGGCGCGAACCGATTTGGACCTAATCGCGGTTCGCCTCGAACAACAATACCCGGAATCCAACAAGACCCGGCGGGTCCAGATCGACAGATTATTGGATAACAAAGTTGGAAACGTCCGGCGTGCGCTTTGGATTCTCCTGGGAGCGGTCACTTTTGTATTGGTGATTGCTTGCGCCAACGTCGCCAATCTTTTGCTCGCGCGCGCGGCGGCCCGAGAAAAGGAAATGGCTCTGCGCGCGGCATTGGGAGCGGGCCGATGGCGAATCACCCGACAATTGCTCGCGGAAAGCGGCTTGCTCGCGCTCCTCGGCGCGGCCACGGGTTTGCTTTTTGCCAAAGGCGGGCTCCGTACCGTAACGGCCCTGGCCGGCGATAGCATGCCGCGCGCGGCCGAAATCAGTCTTGATCCGCGGGTGCTTCTGTTCTCGGGGCTGGTGGCGGCGCTCACGGGCATCTTATTCGGCCTTGCCCCAGCCTGGCACGCGAGCCGCGTCAATTTGCAGGCCACATTAAAAGAAGCGGGGCGTGGAGCAACCGCCGGCCGCGCGGGTTTGCGACAGGGGCTTGTCATCGCGGAAGTCGCGCTGACGTTCGTTCTCCTGGTTGGGGCCGGCCTGCTGCTCCTCAGCTTTCATCGACTATTGCAGGTCAATCCCGGCTTCGTGGTTGACCGTGTTTTGACTTTTCGCATCAATCCACCTGGAGACACGTATCAAACAGACGAGCAGCAGATTCTTTTTTGCCGGGCTTTGCTCGAAAAACTTCGCGCGTTGCCCGGTGTGCAAGCCGCGAGTCTTGCCTCACAGAATTCAATTCCCCTCCACGACGGCGGTTGGGATATGCGGTTCCTGGTTGAAGGAAGAGCCGAACCGCCGCCTCATCTTCAACCCTCGTTGCAGTTTCATCTCATTGCACCGGATTACTTCCAGGCCATGGGCATTCCGCTTCTGCAAGGACGTGATTTCACGGACCAGGACAATCGAGAGCGCCTGAGGGGCGCTTCATCCGGTAATGATTGGGGCGCCGGGCTCAACTCGGTCATCATCGATGAAGAATTCGCGAAGCGCTATTGGCCCAACCAGAATCCACTCGGCCAGCGCATCCGGATTCCTTTTGGAGAACGCGAGAAACAACCGGTCGTCACCATAGTGGGCGTCGTCGGACGCATTAAAGAGAATCGCTTAAGCGAGCAAGGCGGGTTGGTGCAGGCCTATTTTCCCATGTATCAGCAACCGCTCGGGAATATGGCGGCGGTGGTCAAAACCACCAGTGAACCCGCCGCGCTGCTCAGCACGGTGCGGCGGCAAGTTGCTCAACTCGACCCGACGCTGCCCATTTTTGAAATCTCCACCTTGAAAGAAATGCGCGACCATAATGTTGCGCCGGACAGAGTTAATCTCGGTTTGATTGGCGGGTTCGCCGTTCTCGCCCTGGTGTTGGCCATCATCGGACTCTATGGCCTTCTGTCATTCACGGTCACTCAGCGTCAAAGAGAGATCGGCGTGCGCATGGCTCTGGGCGCCCAACGATTCGATGTTCTCAATTTGGTGATCGGGCAGGGGATGCGGTTGATCCTTGCCGGCGTGGTCATCGGACTTTTTGGATCATTCGCTTTGACGCGAGTTTTAGCCAGCGTGCTTTTCAACGTCGAGCCTGCCGATCCACTCACTTTTATCACCGTGACGTTTTCACTTTGCGCCGTGGCCTTGCTGGCGTGCTATATCCCGGCTCGTCGCGCCACAAAGGTCGATCCGATGGAGGCGCTAAGGTGTGAGTGAAGAGGGGCGAGGGACGAGCAACGCAGAAGGTTTTGCAAATGAACCAAACAGTCAAAAGCTATAAGGATCTCGTTGTTTGGCAGAAGAGTATCGCGCTCGTAATGCGGGCTTATGAACTTACGCGATCCTTTCCCACAGATGAAACGTTTGGTGTGGTTTCGCAGATGGGTCGGGCGGCGGTATCAGTCCCATCGAACCTCGCCGAAGGCCATGCCCGGAAGACGACGGGAGAGTTTATCCAGTTCATTTCGCACACCGAGGGTTCATTGGCCGAACTGGAGACCCAACTAATTTTGGCCGAGGAAATAGATTTCTGTTCGTCCATTGAAGCGCAACCCATTCAAAACCTAATCGAGGAAGTTCAGAAAATGGCCAATGCTTTGCGCCGTTCCCTAGCCTCTTGCCCCTAGTCTCTCGCCCTATGCAAGACCTCAAATTCGCCTTCCGCCAGTTGTTGAAAAATCCCGGTTTCACCGCTGTGGCGGTGCTCACCCTCGCGTTGGGCATCGGGGCCAACACCGCCATCTTCACGGTGATCAACGCGCTCGTGTTGCGGTCGCTCCATGTCCCGGAGCCGGAACGGTTGGTGCGCGTGACGGTCTGGAGCGCACCCGTCCGCGACGAGGGTTTTCCATATGGATTCTATCAGCGGCTCTCCGAGCACGCGCCATCGCACACGACCCTCGCAGCGGCGCAGCGCTGGATATCGAAGCGGGAACTTACGGCGACCGGTCTGGGCCAAACGGAACCGGAGGCCGTCAACGCCCAGGCGGTTTCGGGCAGTTTTTTTCCCGTGCTCGGGGTCTCCGCAATCGTCGGTCGCTCGCTTACCCCCGCCGATGATCGCGCTGACGCTCCGCAACCGGTGGCCGTGATCAGCCACGCGTTCTGGCAGCGCCGGTTTGGCGCGAACCCGGAGGTCATCGGTCGCGCGATTCAGCTCGATACGGTGCCTTTCACGATCGTCGGCGTGATGCCGGCGGGTTTTTCCGGCATCGAGGTCGACGGCCACGCCGATCTGTGGTTGCCCCTGCAGATGCTCCCGCAGGTTGACGGTGACACGCGGGACCTGGTGCGCGCGAGACCGGAAGCGGGCGAATGGCTGACCGTGTTTGGCCGGCTGAAATCCGGCGTCGCACGCGAACAGGCGCGCGCCGAGCTGAGCACGTTTTACCAGCAGCAGCTTGCCGCGCAGTTGGAGACGCGCGGCGCGCAATGGACCGAGACCCAGCGCAACAATTTCCTCAATCAGCCGCTTGAGCTCGAGGTCGCCGGCGCCGGCACGAGCATTGGCCGGCGATTCTCCCGGTTGTTTGGCATTCTCGCGGGCACGGCCGGCCTGGTGCTGCTCATCGCGTGCGCGAATGTCGCCGGCCTGCTGCTCGCCCGCGGCGCGTCGCGTCGGCGCGAATTCGCCGTGCGGGCAGCACTCGGCGCGCGGCGGGGCCGCCTCATTCGCCAACTCGGGGCGGAAAACCTGTTGCTCGCATTGTTGGGCGGAGTGTTTGGGCTGGTTTTCGCCCGCTGGGGGACCGATTTGCTGGCCGGTTATTTGCCGCAACACGGCCGGGCATTTGATCTGATGCCGGACGGGCGCGTGCTGTTGTTCGCGCTGACGGCGTCTGTGCTGACCGGCGTGATGTTCGGTCTCGTGCCGGCGCTCCGCCTCAGTCGTCCGGATTTGGCGACGGCGATGAAAGACCAGGCGGGGCAAATGGCGGGCGGCGCGCGTGCGTGTGCGAACCACGCGCTCGTGGTCGGCCAAATCGCCCTCTCGGTGATCCTGCTGGCGGGCGCGGGGCTGTTCGTTCGCACGCTGCGCAACCTGCAGGGTCTCGATCTGGGATTTAAGCGGGACCATCTCGTGTTGTTCGATCTCGATTTTCCGCGGACCTACGACGCGGGCCAACAAACCCAGGTGAATGCGCGGATTCTCCAACTGGTCTCGTCGCTGCCCGGGGTGCGCTGCGCATCGCTTTCCGGGGCCGGGCTCCTGAGCGGCAATACCGTGCGCACCCGATTTTCGGTCGATGGCTACACGCCGCAGCCGGATGAAAAAATGCAGGTAACGGCGGTTGTCGTGGGTCCGCGTTTCTTTGAGACACTGCGCATCCCACTGCTCCGTGGCCGCGAGTTGGCGACCGCGGATGTTTCCAGTCCACCCAAAGTCGTCATCGGCGAGTCGATGGCGCGGCGGTTCTTCGGAGAGACGGATCCGATTGGCCGCATAATCCGGCACGGGCGCGAGGCGACGCCGTTCGAGATCATCGGTGTGGCGAAGGACACCACTTACCAGAATCTCCGCGAGAAGACCCCGCTGGAGTATTATGTGCCGTATTTCGGCGGGATGACCAATATTCCGCCGACGTTTTACGCCGACACAACCCACGATCCCTCGGTCCTGGAAGCCAACCTCCGCCCGATTATCCGGCAGGTCGATCCACGGGTGACGATCAGAGACATGCGCACGATGAAAGAGGTGATCGACGGCACCATCGTGCAGGAACGCGCTATTGCGCAACTGGCGAGCTTCTTCAGCGTGTTCGCGCTGATCTTGGCTAGCCTGGGCCTGTACGGGGCGTTGTCGTTTGGCGTCGTCCGTCGCACGCGCGAGATTGGCGTGCGCATGGCGCTGGGTGCGAGCGCGCGCGAAGTGCTCGCCCTCGTCGTGCGGCAAGGACTCACGCTGGCGTCGCTCGGCTGCGCCCTCGGTCTCGCCGGTGCGCTCGCGCTCGCGCGGCTTGTCGCGAGCCTCCTCTACAATGTGAAAGCGAACGACCCGCTCACGTTCGTGGCAACCGCGCTCGTTCTGCTTGGCATTGCTCTGCTCGCGTGCTGGCTGCCCGCGCGCCGGGCGGCCGAAGTCGATCCGATGGAGGCGTTGCGTTATGAATGATCTCAAATTCGCCTTTCGTCAGTTGCTGAAAAACCCCGGCTTCACCGCCGTGGCCGTGCTCACCCTTGCGCTCGGCATCGGCGTAAATACGGTTGTCTTCAGTTGGATTCGCGCGGTGCTGCTCGACACTGTGCCCGGGGCGCGAGATGCCCACCGGCTCGTCGTGCTCTGTCCGCGGCACGTCAGCGGCCGTCTCAGCGACACGACGTCGGTGCTTGATAATCGCGATCTGGCGGCGGAGACGAATGCCTTTGTCGGCGTCACGGGGTCGCGCTACGACGCGATGAGTTTGCGCGTGGGAAAGGAAATCGAGTGGGTCTGGGTGGAATCAACGGAGGCCAATTTTTTCGACGTCCTTCGAGTGACACCCGCGCTGGGCCGGTTCTTCCTGGCCGGCGAGGACACGCATCCCGGCGGTGACGCCGTGGCGGTGCTCAGCCATCGTTTTTGGCAGCGGCGCTTTGGCGGCGAAACAAACGTGATCGGCCGCGTGGTGGAGATTGCGAACCGTTCTTTCACCGTGATCGGCGTCGCGCCCGCGAATTTCTACGGAGGCATGGGCGGACTGCAATTCGACCTTTGGCTCCCGATCACCATGAGCACGGATTTCAACGACACGGCGGAAGCTTTGAGCCGGCGAAACTTTCGCGTCCTGCACACCTATGCGCGATTGCAACCGGGCGTCAGCATCGCGCGGGCCCAAAGCGCCGCGAGCGCCGTGATGCGCCGGCTTGAAACCGAATATGGGGACACGAACCGCGACGTAGGCATCGCCGTGTTGCCCGTCTGGAAATCGCCGTGGGGCGGTCAGTCGGCGCTCCTGCCGCTGCTTCGTTCGCTGGCTGTCGTGGCGACGCTGCTGTTGTTGCTCGTGATCGCAAACGTCGGCAACCTGCTGCTCGCCCGCGCCACGGCCCGGCAGTCGGAAATGGCGGTGCGCCTGGCGCTCGGGGCAGGGCGGGCCCGACTCGCGCGTCAGTTGCTGACCGAGAGCTCTTTCCTCGCGGCGCTTGGCGGTGCGCTCGGCTGCATGTTTGCCTCCTGGGGCGTGGGACTTCTCTTCAGACTCCTGCCTCCGGCGCCGCACCTCCCGCTGGGTTACGATGTGCATCTCAACGGAACGGTCCTGTCCTTCAGCGCCCTCGTGACTCTCGGCACCGGAGTTCTGTTCGGCCTCACTCCCGCGTCGCAGGCCGTAAAGGCGAACCTCAACGACACGCTCAAGCAGGGGGCGCGCGCCGGCGTTTCCGGACCGCAGATCCATCGATTGCGAGGTTCGCTCGTGGTTTGCGAAGTTGCCTTCGCCCTCGTGCTGTTGGCGGGAATGGCCCTTTGCGCTCAAAGCTTTCGCCGTGCCCGGCAAATCGATCTCGGTCTCGACCCGCGTAACGTCTGGGTCGCAGGCTTCCGACTGCCTGTGGTCGGTTACGATGACGATCGGACGCGAAGCACATATCGCCGCCTGCGCGAGAGCCTCGCCGCGCTGCCCGGTGTCGAAAGCGTCGCGCTTGCCGACTGGTTGCCGCTCGGATTCGAAGGCGGCAGCAGCACGCGCTTCGCGGCGGCAGGATACCAGCCGGCGCCAGGGGAACCGATGTCCGCCGGTGTGAGCACAGTCTCGCCGGATTATTTTCGTACGCTGCGAATCCCCGTCCTCGGCGGCCGCGAATTCGCCGAACGCGATGACGCCGCCGCCGCGCGTGTCGTCGTCGTCAACCGGCTTTTCGCCGACCGCTACTTTTCGGGACGCAATCCGCTCGGATTGAAACTGGATTTCTGGTCGCGCGAATGGACCGTCGTGGGCGTGGTGAAGAGCGGGAAATACCGTTCCCTGAACGAGCCGCCGACGCCGTTCATCTACGTTTGCGAACCGCAGGTCGGCGACCGCAGTCTTGCGGCCGTCGTGCGCACTGACGGTGATCCGCGCGGCATCGCGCGGGCTGTCGAGCGGGCGGCGCTGGCGGTCGATTTGTTGCTCAAGCCGGTCGCGGCCCTGACGATGCCGGATTACACGGCCGGGGCGTTTGCCGTTCCGCGCATGGCGGCGGCACTGCTCAGCGCTGTCGGCGCGATTGCGTTGGCGCTCGCGGGGCTTGGGCTCTATGCGGTCATTGCCTGTTCCGTGAGCCAGCGCACGCGCGAAATCGGCCTGCGCATGGCGCTGGGCGCGCAACGATTCGATGTGCTCCGGTTGTTCGTGAAGCAAGGGTTGAAGCTCACCGGACTGGGAATTGTGATCGGTGTGATCGGCACCGCGGCCGCCGCGCAAGTGTTGTCCAGCCTGTTGATCGGCGTCTCCGCGAGCGATCCGGAGGCTTACTTTACCGTTGTTGCCATGCTGGCCGGGGTCGCGTTGATCGCCTGCTGGCTGCCCGCTCGGCGCGCCGCCAAAATCGATCCGATGGAGGCACTGAGATACGAATGAGCGATGAACCGGTTTAACGCTTCGACTATTCAACGACCCATGAACGATTTGAAATTCGCCATCCGCCAATTATTGAAGAATCCCGGCTTCACGGTCGTGGTTGTGTTCACCCTGGCGCTCGGCATTGGCGCCAACACGGCCATCTTCACGGTGATCAACGCGCTCGTGCTTCGGTTGCTGCCGGTGCAGGACCCTCACGACCTCGTCCAAGCGTCCCTGGCCGGGGG
>DATNDF010000363.1 GCA_035607015.1 Candidatus Angelobacter sp.
GCGATGATCGCGATGACCACCAGCAGCTCGATGAGCGTGAACGCCAGGCAACGTGGAAAACCGGATGCTCTGGGGCGGGGCATGAATTGATTCATACCGCACCTCCACCGCTGCGTCAATCGCTCAACCACGCGCGTTTCACGGAGCCGGTCCGCGTTCGAATTCAAACGTAGCGCCCGGGCGTATGCATCCGTCGGCAACGCGGGCGCGCGTCACTTCAACGCGGGACGGACAGGTGGGCCAGCAACTTTCCGTGGATGCCGCCGAAGCCACCGTTGCTGAACACGCACACGACATCGCCACCTTGCGCGTTCTTCACCACATGATTCACGATGGTGTCCACGTCCGGCAAATAGGCGGCTTGTTTGCCGCGCGCCGTCAGATCCGCCATCAAACGACCGGGATCCAGCCGCTCCTCCGGCGACAGCAATTCCAGCCGCGCCACCTGGGACACCACCACCGCGTCGGCGTCGGCAAACGCGCCCGCCAGCTCGGTTTGAAAAACGTTCCGCCGCGTTGTGTTGCTGCGCGGCTCGAACACGGCCCACACCCTGTCGCGCGGGTGCCGTATCCGCAGCGCCCGCAGGGTCTCTCGGATCGCCGTGGGATGGTGCCCGAAATCGTCAATCACCGTCACGCCCCCGGCAACGCCGCGCACTTCCATCCGTCGCCGGATGCCCTTGAATGTGTCGAACGCGGCCTGAATCTGCTTGTTTGACAGCCCGCAATGCTTCGCGCACGCGACGACGGCCAGCGCGTTTCGCACGTTCAGCTCGCCAACCAGGTTCAGGTGGAATTTGAAGCTGGGAATCTCAAACTCGGACGCGGTCGGCGCGAGCTTGAGGTTGAACGCCCGCACGGCGTTGTCTTCGCCGAGGCCGAAACGCTTTACGGGACAATGGGTGACCCTCAGCAGGGGCGCGAGATTCGCGTCGTCGCCGTTGGCCAGCAGCAGTCCGTTCCGGGGGATGAGCCGGATGAAATGGTCGAATGAGCGCTGGACCGCCGCGAGGTTCTCAAAAATGTCCGCGTGATCGAACTCCAGGTTGTTGAGGACGGCAACCTCGGGCAGGTAATGGACGAACTTGCTGCGCTTGTCGAAAAACGCGGTGTCGTACTCATCGCCCTCGATGATGAACCATTCGCTGTCCGTGAACCGCGCCCCCTGCCCCAGGTTGTTCGGAATGCCTCCGATCAGATAGCCGGGATTCAACCCGCTGTGCTCGAACACCCAGGCCAGCAGCGCGGTCGTCGTCGTCTTGCCGTGCGTGCCGGCCACCACAAGCGAGCGTTTGCCGCGGATGAAGAATTCCTTCAGCAGTTCAGGCAGAGAACAGTAACGGAGTTTTTTGTCGAGCGTGGCCTCGGCCTCCGGGTTGCCGCGTGAAACAGCGTTGCCGATGACGACAAGGTCGGGCTTGTGCGCGAGGTTTTGCTCCGCGTAACCGGACATCACCCCGATCTTCCGTTCGGCCAGAAAAGTGGACATCGGCGGATAGACGTTCTGGTCCGAACCCGTCACCTGAAATCCGCGCTCCTGCATCGCCGCCGCTGCCGAGGCCATCGCCGTGCCGCAGACCCCGACGAAGTGAACTGATTTGATTTGCGAAAGCATCAGATTGATTGCGCCGGCGCAAAACACGCCGGAATTCTTTTGTCAAAATCCTGTGGTCTCCGTATCTCCCCGACAAAATCAACTTTTCAATTTATTCTCCAGGATTTGTCCCGCGAGCGCCGGGTTAGCCCTGCCCTTGCTCAGCTTCATGACCTGCCCTTTGAGAAAATTTAACGCTGCCGTCTTCCCGTTCTTGAAATCAGCGACGGGACCGGGATTCGCCGCGATCACTTCGTCGCAGAACTTCTCGATTGCGCCGGTATCACTGACCTGTTTGAGTCCTTTGTCCGATATGATGGCGTCAGGGTCAGTTCTTCCTGTTTCAAACATCTCGTCAATAACCTGCTGGTATCCAACGGAGCTAATCACGCCACGTAAAAACGGGATGGTCACGCCGGCTGCCGAAGGAATCAGCGGAGCCAAGGCCGCCCAGGAACGGTTCTTCGCAAGAAGCCGCGGGCGATACTGTTGAATTACAGTATTTGCAACGCCGCGCAGATCGAGAGCCTTCGAATCTACCGAGGGATTTCCAGCGAGCAATTCCGCCGCGCATTTTTCGAAGTAGTCTCCAGCCTCGACATCAGACTTAAACGTTTCCGCCTGGTCTTTCGTCAGTAAATAATCGCGCATGAACCGCTGCTTGCGCGCCAGCGGCAGTTCCACCATCCGTTTCCGAACTTCTGCCAGCCACTCGTCGGCCGGCACGAACGGCATCAGGTCCGGCTCGGGAAAATAGCGGTAATCATGCGCGTGTTCTTTCGTTCGCATCTCCTCCGTTACGCCCGCCACGTCGTCCCAGCGACGCGTGGATTGGATGAGCTTGCCACCACCCTCGAGCACTTCGATCTGGCGCGGGATTTCGTACTCGAGCGCCTTTCGCGCGCCGGTGAAACTGTTCATGTTTTTAATCTCGATCTTCGCGCCCAGCTCCTTCGCGCCCTTCGGCCGCACGCTCACGTTGACGTCGCAGCGCACCATCCCCTTCTCCATGTCGCAGTCGCTTACACCGCCGTAGGTGAGGATGTCCTTCAGTGCGTTGAGGTACTCGTACGCCATTTCCGCGCTGGTGATGTCCGGTTCGGAGACGATTTCCAGCAGCGGCACGCCGGCGCGGTTGAAGTCCACGCCGCTGTTCCGCTCGAAGTGAAAGTTTTTGCCCACGTCCTCCTCCAGGTGCGCCCGCGTAATGCGGACACGCGAGATCCCGCCGCCGCACTCAAACTCAACATGGCCGTTCACCGTCGAGGGGTCGGCATATTGCGTGATCTGATAATTCTTGGGCACATCGGGATAGAAATAATTCTTGCGGTCGAACTTCGCGTGACGCGACACCGCGCAATTGAGCAGCAGGCCGGTGAGCGCCGTCAAACGCAGCGCCTCTTCGTTCGCCACCGGCAGCACGCCGGGCAGGCCGAGGCAGACCGGGCAGACATTGGTGTTTGGCGGCGCGCCGAATTCGTTGGAGCAGCCGCACCACATCTTCGATTTTGTCTTGAGCTGGACGTGTGTTTCCAGTCCGATGACCGCGTCGTATTCCATAAGGCGGCGGGAATCTAAACAGAGACCAACAGCGGTGAACACGGATTTTTTTGCGGATCAGGCGGTCGTCGTCTTCGCCCCAACGGCGACGGCCCTGCGCGATCCGACGAGTCTTCGGGCGAACCATTGCTGGAATGATTCGAGGTAGAGATAGATGACGGGGGTGATGTAGAGCGTCAGCAGTTGCGAAACCACCAATCCACCCACGACGCAGAGTCCGAGGGGCCGGCGCGATTCGCCGCCCGCGCCGAAACCCAGCGCGATCGGCAGGGTCGCCATCAGCGCGGCCATGGTGGTCATCATGATCGGCCGGAAACGCAACAGACAGCCCTGGAAAATGGCGTCGTACGGCGCTTTGCCCTGTCGTTCGGCGTCAATCGCAAAATCAATCATCATGATGGCATTCTTCTTCACGATGCCGACGAGCATGATGAGCCCGACAAAGGCGTAAATGTTCAGATCCATTTTGAACAGCATCAACGTGACCAGCGCACCGAAACCCGCGGAAGGCAGTCCGGACAGAATCGTAATGGGATGAACGAAGCTTTCGTAAAGAATTCCGAGAATGAGATAGATGATGAGGATGGACATGAGGAGCAGCACGATCAGACCTTTGAATGATGATTGGAACACCTGGGCCGATCCCTGAAAGCTGGCGCTCATTGTCGCCGGCAACTGCAGATCGCGCTGGAGCTTCTGGACCTGTTCGACGGCGGTTCCCAGGGATACGCCCGGCTTGAGATTGAACGAAATGGTGACCGCCGGCAATTGACCAAGATGCGAAATGGTCATGGGTCCAAGGCCGCGCGTCAGTTTCGCCACCGCGCTGAGGGGGATGAGCTTGCCAGTGGACGAGCGGATGTAGAGTTGCGACAGCGCCGCCGGATCGCGTTGATACTGCGGTTCCAGCTCCATCACGACCCAGTACTCGTTGATGTCGGTGTAAATGGTGGAGACCTGGCGCTGGCCATACGCATCGAACAGCGCGTTTTCAATCTGTTCGGCCGTCACGCCGAGGGCGGAGGCCTTGTCGCGATTTATTTCGACCGTCACCTGCGGACTTGCGATCAACAGATCGCTCGACACATCCTGAAACCCCGGAAGTTCAGACATCTTGTCCACAAGAATGGGCGTCCAGTGATACAGTTCCTTTGTGTCGGCGCCCTGGAGCGTGAACTGATAAAGCGACTTTGAAAGGCGGCCGCTTGCGCGGATCAGCGGCGGGTTCTGCATGTAAACATTGATGCCGGGGATTTGGGCGAGCTTCTTACGCAGTTCCTGGATGATCTCATTCGAATCCAGCTTGCGCTTCGAACGTGGTTTCAAGTGCATGAACATGCGCCCCTGATTGCCGGAAGACCTGCCGCCGATGGCCGACATGAACTGCTCCACATTCGGATCGGCGCCAACGATTTTCGCCGCCGTAACCTGGTGTTCGCGCATGGCATCGAATGAGATTCCCTGTTGCGCCTCGGTGATCGCGAATATCTGCCCGGTGTCCTCGTCAGGAAAGAAACCCTTGGGAATGACGTAAATCAGCCAGGCGGTCGCCACCAGTACCGCAAAAGACATCATGAGCGTGGCCAGACGATGACGCATGACTGCCCGCAACGTGCGTTCGTAGAGTTTGTACATGCCCTGAAAAAAGCGTTCCGTCGTCGCGTACACCCTCCCGTGTTTTTGCTTGCCGGGCGGTTTCACAAACCGGCTGCACAACATCGGCGTCAGCGTCAGGGAAACAAAGCCCGACACCAGCACCGCGGCCACAATGGTGACAGCAAATTCATGCAGCAAACGTCCCAGAATTCCGCCCATGAACAGCACGGGGACAAACACCGCCGCCAGACTCAGGGTCATGGAGATGATCGTGAAACCGATCTCACGCGAACCGTTGAAAGCCGCTTCCATGGGCGATTCGCCTTCCTCCATGTGCCGCACGATGTTCTCAAGCATCACAATCGCATCGTCCACCACAAACCCGACGCAGAGCGTCAGGGACATCAACGAAAGGTTGTCCAGACTGTAGTTGAGGAGATACATCACGGCGAACGTGCCAATGATGGACATTGGCAGCGCAAGGCTGGGGATCACGGTCGCCGAGAGATTGCGCAGGAACAGAAAGATGACCAGCACCACGAGAAAAACCGTCAGCTTGAGCGTGAATTCGACGTCGCCCACCGATTCGCGGATGGAATCCGAGCGGTCATGCAGGATTTCGAGGTTTATCGCGGCCGGAAGCTGCGCGTGGAACTGCGGGAGCAGCCTCTTGATCGCGTCCACGGTTTCGACGGTGTTCACGCCCGGCTGTCGTTGAATGGCCAGCACGACCGCCGGGGTGTTATTGTGCCAGCTGATCGTTTTGTCGTCCTGCACACTGTCGAACACACGTCCCAGCTCCTCCAGCCGCACAGGCCGGCCGTTGCGGTACGCGACAATCAACGGGCGATAATCCGCCGCCTTCTGAAGCTGGCCGGACGCCTGAATCGTGAACGCCTGATGGTGGCCGTAGAGCGTGCCGGTGGGCAGGTTCACGTTGCCGGCGTCGATTGCCTGTCGCACCTCGTCAATGCCAATGCCACGGGACGCGAGCTTGTTGGGATCGAGTTGCACGCGCACGGCATATTGCTGCGAACCAAACACGGAGACCTGCGCCACTCCGTTGATCATCGAGATCCGTTGTGCCAGCATCGTTTCGCCGTAATCATCCACCATCGAAAGCGGGAGTGTGACCGAGGACAACGCGAGATAGAGGATGGGCGAATCCGCGGGGTTGACCTTGCTGTAGGTGGGCGGGGTCGGCATGTCGGGCGGCAGTTGTCGCGCCGCCTTGGCGATGGACGCCTGTACATCCTGGGCCGCCGCGTCAATATTACGGTCCAGTGTGAACTGAATGGTGATTTGTGAACTGCCGAGTGAGCTCGAGGAGGTCATCGAATCCACACCGGCAATGGTCGAAAACTGTTTTTCCAGAGGTGTGGCCACCGCGGAAGCCATCGTTTCCGGACTTGCGCCGGGCAGGCTCGCAGAGACCTGGATGGTCGGATAATCAACGCTCGGCAGGTCGCTGACCGGCAGGAATCGGAAACTGATGATGCCAAACAGCAGAATGCCCGACATGACCAGCGTGGTCATCACCGGCCGGCGGATGAATAGGGCGGGAATGCTCATGCCGGGTTGTCAGACTTCCTGTCCGT
>DATNDF010000364.1 GCA_035607015.1 Candidatus Angelobacter sp.
ATCCTTTGAGCGCACCGTCCACCGCCGCGCCCCAGTCCGCGTGCGAAAGGTCGCTGCCCAGATAAACACTTCGCGCGCCCCAGGCGTGCTCTGAAAAGCCCGACGCTTTCAATATCAATTCACGCTCCTTTTGCGACAGCGCCTTGAGCTGCTGCCAGTCGGTCAGGCCGAGTTCGGGGATCACCGCCTGCGGCGGCAACGGCGCGGGATCGAGGACCCAGGTGTAAGGGACGAGTTTGAGCAGCCGTTGAAAAAAGGCCTCGCCCAGTTCGCGCCGCCAGAAGTCGCGCAGATGGCGGTTCCACAGCAACGCGAAGAGCATTTTTTCCTCGAAGATCGGCCGGGGAGGCGGTGTCAGCCGGATTTGCAGGTTGATGGCGGCGTCGAACAGCGCGCCGGCAGCGGGCACGTTCGGCAGATCGAACAACTCGAAAAATCGATAGACCGCGTCGCCGTCGGCGAAGGGAAACGGGGTTGCATCGCGCGGCAGGAAGCATCGCTCCAGGGAATTGAGCTGGTGGCACAGCCATTCCATTTCGGGCCGGTATGTGGCGGCCTCCTGCGAAATGACCACATGGATGTTGCGCGCTTCGCCGAAGATTCCCGCGAAACCGCGCGCCATGCCGTCCGCGCCGCCAATCACTTTTTCACCGAGCTGCGCGTAGGTCTGGTTCAGCCAGGCCGTCAAGCCAATGCCGCCGGGCACCGCGTCCAGTTCCGTGAGCGCCAACCCGTGGTCCGTGAGCAGCAGATCGGGGCGGATGACCCGTGGCAATTCGTTCTTCATCGCGTGGGAGCGCTGAAGCGCGATCAGTCCCTCCGGCTTTCCCCGGTCGAGCCACGCCGCGACCCAGCCGGGCATTTTCCCCGCCACGCTCTGCCGGTAGAGCAGATTGACGGCGCGATTGAACTGGTGCAGCACGCGGCCCAGTGATTCCAGTTCCCTCACCAGTTCCGCGCCCAGCGCAAACGCGGCCGGCGGGATCCGCCAGTCCAGGTCCGCGAACAACCCGCCCCGGGGGATTTGGTTGCGAATGAATTCCGCACGATCGGCGGCGGAACTGGTTGCCGTTGGAGCGGACGCGGGATTCACGGTGTTTTTTTGTCTGCGGGCTCAGACGCGCACTTGACCGTTGCCAATGCCGACCCATTTGTAGGTGGTCAATTCGTCCAGGCCCATCGGACCACGCGCTCCAACTTTGTCCGTGCTGATGCCGATTTCCGCGCCCATGCCAAACTCACCGCCGTCCGTGAAGCGCGTCGAGGCGTTCCAATAGACCGCCGCCGAATCGACTTCCGCGAGGAACTGTTTCGCGTGCGCTTCGTTTTTCGTGACGATGCTGTCGGAATGAGCCGAGCCGTAGTGGTTGATGTGATCGATGGCCTGTCGCACGCCGTCCACGACGCGGATGTTGAGGACGTAATCGTTGTACTCGGTGAAGTAGTCAGCCTCGCCCACCGGTTGCAGGTCGCAGATCGCGGATTGGAGGATGGCGCGCGTCGCGTCGTCGGCCCGGAGCCGGACCTTTTTTTCGCCCAGTTTGCGGTCAATCGCGGGCAGGAATCCCGCGGCGACGGCTTTGTCCACAAGCAGGGTTTCCATTGCGTTGCACACGGCCGGCCGCTGGCACTTCGCGTTCATGACGATTTCGGCTGCCATTTTCAGATCGGCGTCGGCGTCCACGAACACATGGCAGACACCCTTGTAGTGTTTGATGACCGGGACTTTCGAGCACTCCGTCACCATGCGGATAAGCCCCTCGCCGCCGCGCGGCATGCAGAGATCAACGTATTGCGTGAGGGACAGCAGTTCTCTGATCGCTTCGCGGTCGGTCGTCGCGACGACCTGAATCGCATGAGCGGGAAAACGCGGAAGGTTTTGTCGCGCCGCCTCGACCATGATTTCGGCGATGACACGGTTGGAGTTCAACGCCTCTTTGCCTCCGCGCAGTATCGTCGCGTTGCCGGACTTGAAACAAAGGCTCGCAGCGTCCGCGGTGACATTCGGTCGCGACTCATAGATGATGACGACGACGCCGATGGGCACTGAGATTTTTTGGAGCCTGAGTCCGTTTGGGCGCGTCCGTTCGGTCAAGATTCTTCCGATGGGATCCGCGAGGGCCGCGATTTCGCGCAGACCTTTTGCCATTTCTGCCACTCGTTTGTCATCGAGTTTGAGTCGGTCAAGCATCGCGGGCGAGAGGCCCACCTGCACGCCAGCTTCCAGGTCGCGCGCATTCGCCTTTTTGATGTCGTCGCGGTTTTGTTCCAGCGCCGTGGCCATCGCCTGCAGGCAATCGTTTTTCTCCGCGGTCGTCAGCCTGGCCAGCTCGCGCGACGCCGCTCTGGCTTGTTGAGCCAATTGCGTCATCTGTTCCGTCAGTGTCACGGCACGAAGTTAATCCAAAACCGTAAAGTTAAAAGCCGGAAGTTGCGAATGTCCCGGTCCACATCCTCGAAACTGAAAACGGGACATTAAAAGAATGGTGAGCCATTGTTCCACTTTGCGACACGTGCGGGAGGGGATCCATTTTCAATCGAGAGCCTCTTTTGTCCATCCCCGCCCGTCTCAACGGTTTTCCAGACTTATTCACAACGCTTCTATTTTCGGGCCTCGCCCTGAGGTCGTTCTCACTTTGCCCAGCAGTTCGCGTGGCATGAACACTGCGAGGTCACAGGTATTGATCGGCAAAGCGAATCAACAACTGATGTCTCATGAAAGCCGCGTCTCCGCAGAGCAAAAACCGTCTCGCGCTCCTGCTCCTTCCTTTGTCGGTGTTCCTGCTCGTCCTGGGATGGAACGCAGGTTCGCGCCCGGCATTTGCGAAAAAGGAAACGAGGATTTCGCGAAGTGAAGCCGCCCCCGCATCTCGTATGACGCAAACCGGGATCGCCTCCTATTACGGCGAACGGTATCAGGGCCGGAAGACCGCGAGCGGCGAATTATTTGACATGAACAAACTCACCGCCGCGCATCGCTCGCTTCCTTTTGGCACGGCGGTTCGCGTCACGAACCTGACCAACCACCGTTCCGTGGTGGTTCGAATCAACGATCGTGGGCCGTATGTCGGAGACCGGATCATCGATCTTTCTCTGGAGGCAGCGCGGCAGCTCGACATGATGGCGGCCGGCATCGTGCAGGTGCGGATGGAGGCAATTGACGCAAAAGAACAGCCGGCTGCGGACATTACGTTGCAAGGCGACGAGAGACGTCTGGCAGTATTGATGCCGGGACGGCCCACCCGGGGAGACAGATATCAAATCAGTTCTGACGTTCCCTGAAATAGACTCCCGGCATCACCGCCAAAGCTGGAGCGTCCGCAACAGGGCTTCGTTGACAATCAGAGGTGCCGGCCCGACCACGACGAGCCACGCAAAACAGGCGTTCGCTGTCCCGCGTCGCCGAATAAAGTTTCGTTTAACAAGGATACCCGCGGCCTGCAGGCCGAAGTACAGCATCATCGAACCGAAAGGGGCGTGACCGGTGGTAAGCCAGAGGCTGAAGTTGAGAACAAATTCATGCATCACGCCGGAAATCAGGAATACCACGACCAGGGCTCGCAAGGGCGCTCTTCGTTGGCGATGGAGGATGACCTGCCGGAACCAGTCGCTGAACCAGAGGTTCCAACGCCGCCCCCAGAACTCAGCCAGGGTGCGCGCGACAACGACGCGGTCGTGCGGCAGGGGCACCCGTTTTCCGGTCAGCAGATAGAAAGCGCGCACGGTCGGTCCACCTGCTTCGCCCATCAGCCAGACCAACGGCGCGCCCAGATAACTCAACCACTCTCCCGAAAGACTCAGCCTTCTGACCAACTGCCAGTAAACCCAGTGAGCGAACAAAAATGCGGCGATCGTCCAACCACACCGAAAGAGAGTCCGGCGGACATCTCTTGGCGAAGCGACATCCACCCGGCGCAAGGAATTCACGGAAGGCAGGGGAGAGAAAATGAAGAACAGGAAGTTCCGTGGCCGCTGACCAGAGCAGAGCAGGCTCACGGCTTTCATGAATGCTCCGAGCAGCGCCACGGCTGCGATAAATGCCAGGGTCATCCTCCAGTCGGCAACGGCGAGAATCGGTTTCACGCTGTTTTGGACAGTCCGCCGTGGAAAGCCTCACTGTTCGTGCGATCCGCCGTCAGCGGTCACTTCAGTTTTTTCACCAACACCTTCGACTTGCGGCCGCTCTGCTCGTATTTTTCGCGACGCGCCAAGGGCAGATCGTCGGGGGTGCCTTCGACGAAACCGCCTTTCGACTGGAAGTAGGTGAACGCCTGGGTCGAGAGCGTGAGCAATTCGTTGAGGCCGAGTTCGCGCGCTTTGCTTTCGGTGAACTGGATCAATTTGCGGCCAATGCCCTGGTTTTCGTGCGAGGGGTTGACGTAGAGGCAGGCAAGCTCGCCCTTCTTCTGATCGGGATAGACCTGCAGGGCGACGCAGGCGACAGGGTTTTTATCGATCTCGAATATGTGGAAATCGCCGATGTTCTTCTCGATGCTCGCGCGCGAACGCTTGACGAGTTCCTCCGACTCCACGGCCTTCTTGGTCAGCATCTGAATCGCGCGAACATCCTTCTTTTTGGCCGGACGAATCTGCTGGTATTCGTTGGCGTAGATGAGCGTGCCGATGCCTTCGTTGGAAAAAACCTCGGCGAGCAAACCTTCATCGACGCGTCCGTTGATGATGTGAACCCGCTGGATTCCCTCCTTGCAGGCGGCGGCGGCGTGCAGCGCTTTGGACAGGATTTCCGGGGCAAAGAGGCTCTTGTTTTGCGCGAGCAGGTCTGCCAGTTCGCCGACGAGCATCTGGCGGATCAACTGACCCTGGTAGATCAAACCTTCCTGCGTGCTGATGTAAATCAGCTTGATCGCGCCCAGTCCTTTGGCGACTTCGAGGGCCACGCTGTCGGAATTGACACGATAGGTCTTGCCGTCGCCGTCGAAACCGAGCGGCGGCACGACCGGAACGATGCCTTGCGCGAGCAGCGTTTGCAGCAGCTCGGTGTCCACGCGCTCGACCTTGCCGGTGAACAGATGGTCCACACCCTGGAGAATGCCCATCGGATGCGCAGTGATCGCGTTCGAACAGGCAGCGCGCAGATCGTTCGCGCTCAGGCCCTCGAGGATTTCGTGCGTGAGCCGGTTCGCCCCCGTCAACGCGAGCTTGAGCGTCTCGGCGTCCGTGACGCCCGTGCCATCCAGGTCGGAAGCCTTTACCTTTTGTTGTTCGGCCAGCGCCTTGATCTGCGCGGCTGCGCCGTGGACGAGCACGACACGGATGTTCAGCGAACGCAGCACGGCGACATCGAGCAGGATATTGGCGAAGTTTTCGTCGGTGACGATGGCGCCATCGGCGGCGATGACGAAAATCTTCTCCCGGAAACGCGGAATGTATTGCAGGATGCCCCGCAGGTCGGTGGGTTTCACGTTTGTTGTTGCTTCGTTGCTTCGGGACGCATCGTCCCGATGTCAGACAGGAGGATAACTATTCCGTTTTTTTGCGGATTCAACTCCAATCTTTGAAACTGCGATTCGTCAGCGGCGTGCGGCGAGGATATTTTTCAACCCATTTACGCACCGGGCGTTCTGCTCCGGCGTGCCGACGGTGACTCGAATCCATTCCGGCAACTGATAGCCGTCCATCGGACGCGTGATGACACCGAGTTTTTGCAATCCACCAAACACCTGCGGGCCGTCGCCGACGCGAACGAGCACAAAGTTCGCATGTGAGGGGATGAATTCCAGGCCGAGCTCACGGAAGGCATCTTGCAAATAGTCGAGGCCAAGCTTGTTGTTGTTCCGCGTGCGGGACAGATGCTCCCCATCTTCGAGTGCCGCTAGCGCTCCGGCCTGGGCGATGGAATTGATGTTGAACGGTTGGCGCACTTTCTCCAGCGCCGCGATCAACTCCCGATGGCCGATGCCGTAGCCGAGCCGCAGTCCTGCAAGGCCAAAAATCTTGGAGAACGTCCGCATCAACAACAGATTTGGCTTTTCACCGGTGCGGATCAACGGCAGCAAATCCACCGGCTCGTCCAGAAAATCAACATAAGCTTCGTCCATGACGAGCAGCACGCGGTCGGGGATTTCGTCGACCAGCCTGACAATGTGTTCGGCTGGCGCGAGCGTGCCAGTGGGATTGTTCGGGTTGGCGACGAACATCACCCTCGTGTCCGGCGTAACGGCCTTGAGCATCGCCGGCAGATCGTGGCCGTAATTTCTGGCGGGAACCGAAACCAGTTTCGCGCCGAACAGGTGCGTGACGATGGGATAAACGGCGAAACAATACTGCGACACCACAACCTCCGCCCCCGGGTTCATCAACGCGTGACCGGCAAACTCGATGATTTCATTCGACCCATTGCCGAGGATGAGGTTCTCCGGCAGGACGCCGAGCTTTTCCGCCAGCTTTTGCCTGAGGCAAAACGCGTTGCCGTCCGGGTAAAGGTGCAGATTTTTCAACACGCTTTCCATCGCAGCGAGCGCGAGAGGAGACGGCCCCAGCGGATTTTCGTTGGATGCGAGCTTGATGATGTCGTCAACGGGCAGGCCGAGTTCGCGGGCGACTTCCTCAATGGGCCGTCCCGGTCGATACACGGGCAGATTCTCCAAAGCCGGGTTGACTGGAATTCGCGGCGTCATGGCGAAATTGCCTCGAGGATTTTTTCCACGTCCACGTGCTGGGCGATGAGGTCGCGGATGAGGGCGATTTTTTGGGAATCGTCCGGACGGGTCTTGACGGTCAGGTCGTGGACGTGCGAGGCAACGTCGTAGCTGTCACTGGCGACGGAGAGGACCGGGAAGGGCATTTTGTTGATGACCTTTTGCGAGGCGGCGCTCGGTTTAAGGTTGCGCGTCAGGATCATGCCCGCGAGTCCGCCTTCTTCCTCGCTGGAAAGAGTCGTCGCCACGGCGAGGATAATGTCTTCGCGGTCGCCCGGCGTGATGATCAGCACTCCTTTCCTGAACAGGTGGAGCGCGTTTTGCACGCCCATCGCGCCGATGAGCACTTCCTCCACCGGATTGTGAAAACCGTCCGTTACGTTGAGGGGCTCCGCGCGTAGTTCCTCGCGGATCAGGTCCATGGTCGGTTGGGAGAGAATCGGCTGGTGCGGCACGACGCCGAGCAGTTCCAGGCCCTTTCGTTTCAAACCGCGCCGGGCGAATTCCGTGATGTAATCGATCTTCTTTCCCAGCACCTTGTTGAGGATGACGCCGATGACCTCGACGCCTTCCTTCTCGAACAGCGCCTGGTTGAGCGAAACCTCGTCGATTGGTTTGCCGATGCCTCCTTGCGTCACGATGATGACCTTGGCTCCCAGTACCCGGGCCACGCGCGCGTTGGACAGGTCGAACACCGAGCCGACGCCGGCGTGGCCGGAGCCTTCGCACAGCACGAAGTCCTTCTCCCAGGCAACGCGATCGAAGGCGTTTTGAATCCGCCGCACCAGCACGTCATAATTGGATGACTCCAGGTATTTTCGCGTGAAGTCGGGCTCGACGGCGATCGGGCTCATGTCCACGAGCGGGCAATTGAGTTGATAGACCCGGTCCATCAACACGGTGTCTTCGTCGATCTTCTGCTCCTCGATTTCGACGAACCGTTGTCCAACCGGCTTGATGTAGCCGATGCGCGGATAAATATTTTGCAGCGCCGCGAGCAGGCCGAGCGAAGTGGTCGTTTTGCCGTCGTTCTGGCGCGTGGCGGCGATGAACACGCGGGGAGTGGTGGTGTTTTTCAGCGGCACGGCGGGTTCTTGGGGAGAAGACACTCGAGGAGGCGGGTTGACCGACGCGATTACTTCATTCACCGGGCAGCTTCTCGCCCGCGCCCGGATACAGCTTCCCGTACTCAACGGCCTGGACGCCGACGATGGCGGCGACGCCGAGGATGTCGTGCGCATTGGAACCGCGCGAAACATCCGCCGCGGGGCGATCGAGGCCGAGGAGGATCTGGCCGTAGGCGTTGGCGCGGGCGACGTGCTGGATCAGTTTGCTGGCGATGTTGCCGGAGTTGAGGTCAGGGAAGATCAGCACGTTGGCGTGACCGGCAACCTTGCTCGCCGGAACCTTGCGTTCCGCGATTTCCGGAACCAGCGCCGCGTCCACCTGTAACTCTCCGTCGAAATCCGCTTCGAGCAGTTTTTCGTGCGCCTTCTTTTCAGCGAGCGCGGCGGCGGCCTGAACCTTGCCGATGCTGGGGTGCGTGGCGCTGCCCTTGGTGGAATACGACAGCAGGGCCGCGCGCGGACGTCTGCCGAGGAGCTGTCGCGCCAGTTGCGCGGTGGACACCGCGATGTCCGCGAGCTGGTCCACCGTCGGGTCCGGGATGACGCCGCAATCCGCCATGAACATGACGCCGCTTTCGCCGAAGCGAGTGTCCTCGATTTCCATCACCATGCAGCTCGAAGCGGTGGACTGCTGCGGCGCGACCTTGATGATCTGGAAAAGCGGCCGCAGGACGCTGCCGGAAATCTCGTTCGTTCCGGAGACGAGACCATCGGCCTGGTGCATCGCCACCATCATGGCGCCGAAATAATTCGGCTTGAGCAACGCCTCGCGCGCCTCGCGTTCCTTGACGCCCTTGACCCGGCGCAGCAGCTCGAAACGGCGGGCGAAGTTGTCCAGTTCCTCGCTCTCCTCGGGATTGATGATGCGGATGCCCTCGATGGGGACGTTCAGCCGTTCGGCGGCTTCCTTGATTTTGGTCCGGTCGCCGAGCAGGATGGGCACTCCAAGGCGGAGCGAATAAAACTGGCGGGCCGCCTGCAAGACGCGAGGCTCGGTGCCCTCGGGAAACACGATCCGTTTCGGGTGCCGCTGCAGCTTTTCAATGATGTTGCCGATGAACCGCATGGCCGTTTAGTAACCGAGGGGGTGGCAAACTGCAACAGGGGAGTGCGAGCTTTTCCTGACGCAACCTTACACGTAGAGCGCGGCCTGCACGTCGCGGACCAGTACGCTCATGTAGGGATAGCGCTTGTCCGCGTCGCGTTCGAGGCATTTCAAGATCACTTTCTCGAGCGCTGCGGGAATGTCCGGATTCAATTCGCGCGGGGCGACGAACTCCAGGCTGCGGTCGAGCTGTTTGCGCAGGATGTCGTCAGCCGTGTCGCCGGCGAACGGTTTGCGGTTGGTGAGCAATTCGTAAGCCGAGACACCGTACGAGAAAATATCAGCGCGATGGTCCAGCGGTTGCCGGCGGATTTGTTCGGGCGCCATGTAAGCCGGTGTGCCGGGGTTTTCGGACATTTTTTTGGGCTTGTCGGGTTTGGGCTGGGCGGAATCGAAATCCACCAGCCGCACGCTGGCGTTGCGCGTGACCATGACGTTTTCGGGCTTGAAATCCAGGTGCATGAAACCGCTCTCGTGCACGTGCTCGAGCGCGATCGCCATGTCGATCAAAATGTTGCCGATGTTTTCGGTGAGTACCGGATCGTTGCGCGCGAAGAGCAGTTTCAGATTTTCGCCTTCGACATATTCCATCGCCAGGTAAAGATCGCCTTCAATCCTGCCGTGAGCGACGTAACTAATGACGTATTCGTGGTTGTGAATCCGGGAGAGGATTTCGCAGCCGCGGAGAAAACGGCGTTTGGCGGTAAAATTGAAACGGAGGTGATGGTGCAACAGGCGTATGGCCACCGGTTTGTTTTGCGCGTCAGTTGCGAGCCAGATGCTGGCCATGCCGCCGCTGTTGATCAGTTCCTGCAAAACGTAAGAACCGAACTGGCCGGGCTGGCGCAGCTCAACTCCGCCCGCTTCTGAGCGTCCAAATAAAGACATCGTAAAAACGCGCGCTGCTCTTTAGCACGCCAGCCGGTCCCGTGCCACGAATTTCTGGGCGGCGGGCCAGTTCCGGCTTGGCCGGAATGCAAACGACGACTATAACGTTCGCTCATGCGACCGGTTCGATCGCTGCTGTTCTATATGGGGTTTGTCTTTCTGGGGGGCGCGTTGCTGGCGCCGTGGTTGTACTGGTCGGCGCAGTTTCTTGCCATTCACTTTCCCGCGCTCGAAAAATTGGCCGGCAATCCGTTTCACCGGTTCGTCAACCGCTCGCTGCTTGCCATGGCGCTCATCGGGCTTTGGCCCTTTTTGCGCGGGCTGGGCGTGCGAACATTGCACGACATCGGCGTGGTCAAACCCGCCGGGCAGTGGCACCGGCTGGCGTACGGAGGTGCGATCGGGTTTTGTTCGCTGGCCTGCGTGGCGGGTACTGTTCTGGTTGTCGGCGCGCGAACCATGAATGGTGAAATCTCCGCCGCCAGGCTCGGCGAGAAAATGCTCGGCGCGGCGGTGACCGCCATCGTCGTGGCGGTGGTGGAGGAAATGTTGTTTCGCGGCGCGATCTTCGGCGCGCTTCGAAAAACATGTCGCTGGCCGGTCGCGCTGGCCATCAGCAGTGTGGTTTATGCCGCGGTCCATTTTTTCGGCAAGACTGACCCGGTGGCCGGAGTTTCATGGGCGTCGGGTCTTGCGGTGCTGCCGTTGATGCTGCGCGGTTTTGTGGACATCGAACAGGTCGTGCCGGGTTTTTTCAACCTGACGATGGCAGGTGCGTTGCTGGCGCTGGCGTACCAACGCACGGGCAACCTTTACTTTTCCGTCGGGCTGCACGGAGGGTGGATTTTCTGGCTCAAGTCGTATGGTTTCCTCACGCGCGAAGTGCCGGGCGCCCACGCGTGGTTTTGGGGGACAAGCAAAATGGTGGACGGCTGGCTCGCGCTGCCGGCGCTCGCAGCAGTATTGATGGTTCTCGGGAGACTGTTGCCGCGCGGGAAAAGCGCCGGAAACGCTTCGAGCGCATGAATCCGACGGCGCCGCAAGCGGGATTGAAAAGCTGGCTTGATGCCGGGCTCGCCTTTTTTTATCCTCCGGTTTGCCAACTCTGTTATTCCGAGTCCGCGACGACCGTGGATGGGTACGTTGGAGCGCGTTGCTGGCAGAGCGTGCGCTTCATCAAACCGCCGTTCTGCGAGTGTTGTGGCCTGCCGTATGAAGGCGAAATTACGACACACTTTGAATGCAGCAACTGCCGGGAGATGGAACTCCACTTCAGGTTCGCGCGTGCCGCGGTGGTCGCGGGCAAGCTCGTGCTCGAGGTCATCCACCGTTATAAATATCAACGGGCTCTCTGGTTCGAGCCGTTTCTGGTCGATCTGCTGTTGCGCGCCTCCCGATCCACGCTCGGCTCCGGGCGCTGGGACATGATCGTTCCCGTGCCATTGCACCCTTTGAAAAAACGCGAACGCGAATTCAACCAGGCCGAACGGCTGGCCGAACGCCTGGGCGCGGTTGTTCGGATTCCGGTGAACACACGCGTGTTGCGGCGCGTCGAACCCACCCGGACGCAGACGCTGCTCACGCGCGAGGAGCGCGCAGCGAACGTTCGCAACGCATTCGTTGTCCGGCCCGGTTGCCAACTCGACGGCGGACGGGTTATCATCGTGGACGACGTGTTGACCACCGGCGCCACGACGAGTGCCTGCGCCCGCGCGTTGCGAAAGGCCGGTGCCAGCGACGTCGGGGTGTGGACGGTTGCGCGCGGGTTATAATTTATGAGAGTTTCCTTTGAGCCGAACCCAGCGGATAGTTTGAGAGTCCCGTCGGCCCCTTGCCCTCGTCCCCTGACAGTCAACCCTCAACCTGATTATTGAGCCATGTCCACGACCACTTTCACTAAAAAGGCCCTGGGTCTGGAATCCGTCGAGCCGGCCGTGACTCCACCGCCCGCCGGGACTGAGGCCACGTTCACAAA
This sequence comes from Candidatus Angelobacter sp., assembly GCA_035607015.1. Lineage (NCBI taxonomy): Bacteria > Pseudomonadati > Acidobacteriota > Terriglobia > Candidatus Angelobacter > Candidatus Angelobacter sp. The sequence goes on from DATNDF010000364.1 coordinate 11,755, forward strand.
AAAGCCGAAACTGGGATCGACCAAATCGAAGAAACGCGACATTCCGGAAGGTCTGTGGACGAAGTGCCCGAAATGCTCGACGATGATCTTCGACAAGGAACTGGACGACAACCTCAAAGTCTGCGTCAAATGCGGACACCATTTTCCGATTGGCGCACGCGAGCGCATCAATGCGCTCGTCGAGACCTGCACGTTCGAGGAGATGGACGCGGACATGACCAGTGTGGACCCGCTGAGATTTGTCGATCGGATTCCTTACACCACCCGCATTCAGGAACATCAGACCTCCACCCGATTGAAGGATGCGGTCATCACCGGAATCTGCAAAATCAACGACCATCGGGTGGCGCTCGGCGTGATGGATTTCAGTTTCATCGCCGCGACCCTGGGATCCGTGGTGGGCGAAAAGCTGACGCGGCTGATTGAAAAGGCGACGGAGAAAGAATTGCCGTTGATCATCATTTCCACCAGCGGCGGCGCACGGATGCAGGAAGGCATGCTGAGTCTGATGCAGATGGCCAAGACCTGCGGTGCGCTGGCGTATCACGCCGAAGCGAAGCTCCCTTACATCAGTGTGCTAACGCACCCGACCACCGCCGGCGTCATGGCCAGCTACGCGAGCGTGGGAGACCTCATCCTCGCCGAACCGGGCGCGATGATTGGATTTGCCGGACCGCGCGTGATTAAAGACACCACGCAAGCGGAGTTGCCGCCGGGGTTTCAGACCGCGGAATTCCTCATGGATCACGGCCTCATTGACGCCATCGTGCCGCGAAAGGAAATGAAGGAACGCTTTACCGACTACCTCGAATTCCTGACCGAGCGCATAAAGAAAGCGGCCGCGCCGCGCCGCGGTGAGGACAGTGACACGCGCCAGTGAACGGAAGTCCGCACCCGACTTTTTGCTGTTGTTCCGAACAGGGATCTGAGAGCAACCGCGCGGCCGCGCCGAGCTGACTTCGAGTCCATTCGCGTGTTTCCGGACGAAAATCAGTGAGTGAGGCGAAACTTGTTCCGTTTGGTTTGGTTTGCTAGCATCAAGCCAGTCGCATGAACTCCAACCTTTATCCACTACTGGTCCTGGTCGTTTCGTTTTTTGCGTCACCGCGCGCTTTCCCGGGGCAAACGTTGCCTGCTTCCGATCAACGCGCCGCGAACTTCAAGGATTTGAACACACCGCGCACGTTTCCGAAAATCGAGTCGAGGGCGGCATGGGAGGCGCGCGCCAAAGAAATTCGCGAACAGATCCTTGTCAGTTGCGGACTGTGGCCGTTGCCGGAGAAAACGCCGCTGGGTGCCCATATTTTTGGGAAAGTCGAACGCGATGGCTACAGCGTCGAGAAGGTTTATTTCCGACCCTACCCCGGCTTCTATCTCGCGGGAAATCTGTATCGGCCACTCGGCAAAGGGAACGGTCCGTTTCCTGCAGTTCTGAATCCGCATGGCCACTGGTCGAATGGACGAATGGCTGACACAAGCGAGGGGAGCATTGCAGCGCGCTGCATTAATTTAGCCAAACAAGGGATGATTGCGTTTTCCTACGACATGGTCGGCTACAATGATACCCGGTTTCCGGACTGGCCTGCAGGCGAGGAATTCTACAAAACACATCGGCGTTTCGGCACGAACGAGGTGAACCTGCTCTGGAATATCAGTCTGATGGGATTGCAGACCTGGAACAGCATCCGCGCTCTTGATTTTCTGGAGTCGCTGCCCGACGCGGACAAATCGCGGCTCGCCTGCACTGGCGCATCGGGAGGCGGCACGCAAACATTCATCCTCGGCGCCGTGGACGACCGGCTGGCGGCACAGGCGCCGGCGGTGATGGTTTCGCACTCGATGCAGGGCGGCTGTTCGTGCGAGAACGCGCCCGGCCTGCGCGTGGAGTACTCGAACATGGAAATAGCCGCCGCTCCCGCGCCGCGGCCGCAGATCATGATCGCGGCGACCGGCGACTGGACGAAAATGATGCTGACGGTTGAAGGCCCCGCAGTAGCGGGCATCTACAAGTTATTCAACAAGGAAGATCAGTTGCGTTACGTGCGTTTCGATTTCAACCACAACTATAATCAGACGAGCCGCGAGGCGGTATACGGCTGGTTCGACCAGTGGTTGCTCGGGCAGCCGGGCTCGCCATCAACCAGAGAGGCGCCCTACACCAAGGAACCAGACTCCGACCTGCGCGTTTTTCCGGATGGCAGGCTGCCGGACGACGCGCTGACCGAACGCGCGTTCGTCCGGTCACTGGTCAAGAGGGGCGAAGCCCAGCTGGAACGATTACGCCCTCGCGATCAGGCGTCTCTGGAGAAATTCAGGAGGGAAATGACTCCCGCATGGAAACACACTTTACAGATCAGTTTTCCCGAGAGTGACGTGCTCGTTGAAGCTGGTGAAGTCCGGAATGTAGGAGACTATGTGGTCTCGACGCTTGCAGTCGGCCGGGCAGGCAAAGGAGACCGGCTGCCCGTGTTGATGATTTCGCCGAAGCGCGACGCTTTGCGAAACCTTGTCGTGCTCGCGCATCCGGATGGCAAGTCGGCATGGCTCGACAGGAGCGGCGCGCCAGTCGGTCTCGCCAGGAAAATCCTGGACCGCGGCAATTCGGTGATACTGTTCGACGCATTCCGGACGGGCGAACTGGCCAGTGAAGCCGCGCAGGCGCGCAGGCATCAGGATCTCTTTTTCACCGCCTATAATCGTACCGATTTACAGGAGCGAGTTCAGGACTGTGCCACGGTTTGCTCATTTGCGCAGGCGCACACGAAAGGTCGTCGGGTCATCCTCTGTGGGACAGAGCGCGCGGGCTTGTGGGCTTTGCTCGCCGCGCCCGCGGCGGCGTCGGTAGCAGCCGATTGCGATTTGCTTGATTCGGGCGACGATTCTGTCCTGATGGAACCGGACCTGTTCGTCCCCGGCCTCCGGAGAATCGGCGGTTTTGCCGGTGCCGCTGCGTTGGCCGCGCCTCACCCGCTCTTGCTGTTCAACACGGGAAAGAATTTTTCTACAACCCTGCTTCAAGGCGCTTATACGGCGGCCGGGGCCTCGGGCATGTTTCGCGCTGAACAGCAGCGGCCAACGGACGACGCGCTTGCCGATTGGCTGGACAAATGAGCGGTGGCACTCCGGGCCGAATCCACACGTTTCCCATTCATGCACGGCGGAACGATGACACTTCGGCCCCGGGCACCGAAAGCCTGCACGGTTTGGTCGACGCAAGTTGTTCCGGAACTGGTTTGACGGCAATGAACAGAATATCTGGCGTTTTACGTTGGAATGGGAAAATAAAAAGAAAAACCGTTGACAGGGTGTACTGCCTTAAATAGTTTGTTTGCGTCCGCTGGACCGCGAATAACTGGAAGATCATTGGCCCCTGCGATTTCGCAAAGGAAAGGATGGGGTCAATGGTGTTTTGTCGTTTTTTCCGGGAGTCAGGATTTTGAGATTTGGCTATTGCCCATGTAGCTCAGTTGGCAGAGCACGTCCTTGGTAAGGACGAGGTCATCAGTTCAATCCTGATCATGGGCTCCAGTTCATGCTTTAACGAAACTAAAACTAAAAAACAGCAGGAAATCGCATGGCAAAAGAAGCGTTTCAAAGAACCAAGCCGCACGTGAACGTCGGCACGATTGGGCACGTTGATCATGGCAAGTCCACCCTGACCGCAGCCATCGTACAGGTGCAGTCGCGCAAGAGTCTGGCCAAGGCCATTTCTTACGCAGAAATCACCAAGGGCGGCACGGTCCGCGACGCCACCAAAACAGTGACCATCGCAGTTTCTCACGTCGAGTATGAAACCGCCACACGCCACTATGCGCACGTGGACTGTCCCGGACACGCGGATTACGTGAAAAACATGATCACCGGCGCTGCGCAGATGGATGGAGCGATCCTCGTGGTCAGCGCCGCGGACGGTCCGATGCCGCAGACACGGGAGCACATCCTGTTGGCACGGCAGGTTGGCGTGCCGGCCATCGTCGTTTTCTTGAACAAGGTTGACCTTGCAGACGCGGATCTGCTGGATCTGGTGGACATGGAAATTCGCGATCTGTTGACCAAGTATGGATTTCCCGGCGACAAGACACCGATCGTCCGCGGCAGCGCGACTGCTGCTCTCGCAGGCAAGCCGGAAGGAGAAAAGGCGATCCAGGAGCTGATGGATGCGATTGACAGTTTTATTCCGTTGCCGCCGCGCGAGGTGGATAAGCCGTTTTTGATGTGCATTGAAGACGTGTTCAATATTGAAGGGCGCGGCACGGTTGTCACCGGCCGCGTGGAGCGGGGCGAGTTGGCGAAGATGTCAGAAGTCGAAATCGTGGGACTGAAGGATACCCGCAAGACGGTCGCGACGGACATCGAGATGTTTCGCAAGTTACTCGACAAGGCCAGTGCGGGTGACAACGTCGGCGTGCTTCTGCGCGGGATCAAGAAGGAAGAGGTCGAAAGGGGAATGGTGCTCGCCAAGCCAGGCACAATCACACCGCACACGAAATACAAGGCGGAGGTTTATGTGTTGTCGAAGGAGGAAGGCGGCCGACATACCCCCTTCTTCAGCAATTACCGTCCGCAGTTTTATTTTCGGACAACGGACGTAACAGGCACCGTCAAGCTGGCGCAGGGCGTCGAGATGGTCATGCCGGGCGATAACGTTTCCGTGGACATCGAATTGATCGCGCCCGTGGCGATGGAAAAAGGCCAGCGCTTCGCGATCCGTGAAGGTGGGCGCACGATCGGCGCGGGACGCGTGAGTGAAGTTGTCGCCTAGATCGACTGAAACACTTCGATGGAGAGCGGATCGACTCCGCCTCCGCATTTTCGTCCAGATTGAACGAACAAAAAATGACACGACGGCATGCCAGGGCGGTAGCTCAATTGGTAGAGTAGCGGTCTCCAAAACCGTCGGTTGGGGGTTCG
>DATNDF010000365.1 GCA_035607015.1 Candidatus Angelobacter sp.
GAACTCGCCACTCATCAGTCATCACTCGCCACTCTGTTGAATCTCCCGATTCAACAGTGCTGGCCACTCGATGGCGGACGTTTCATCACATTGCCCTGCGTCGTCACCAAAGACCCCGACACCGGCGAGCGCAACGTCGGCATGTATCGCATCCAGATTTACGACGACCGCACCACCGGCATGCACTGGCAGCTCCAAAAAGTCGGCGCGCGGCACGGCCGCCGTTACTACGAAACCGGCACGCGCATGCCTGTCGCCATTTTTCTCGGCGGCGATCCAGTGTTCACTTTCGCCGCCACCGCGCCGTTGCCTGATGGCCTCGACGAATTCCTCCTCGCCGGTTACCTCCGCAAAAAATCCGTCGAACTCGTCAAGTGCGAGACCAACGACCTCGAAGTCCCCGCCAACGCCGATTTCGTCATCGAAGGCTACGTTGACCCGACCGAGCCGCTCCGCGACGAAGGCCCGTTCGGCGACCACACCGGCTATTACACGTTGCCCGAGCCGTATCCCGTCTTCCACGTCACCGCCATCACGCACCGCAAGGACGCCGTCTATCCCGCCACCATCGTCGGCATCCCACCGATGGAAGACTTCTACATCGGCGGCGCGTCCGTGAAACTCTTCCTGCCCATCTTCAAGATGAACTTCCCCGAGATCGTGGACATCGCGCTGCCGGCCGAAGGCGTCTTCCATAACCTCGTCTTCGTGAGCATCAAGAAGACCTACCCGATGCAGGCCTACAAAATCATGCACGGCCTCTGGGGCATGGGCCAGATGATGTTCACCAAATACATCATCGTGGTGGACGACGACGTGGACGTGCACAACACCAGCGAAGTCCTCTTCCGCCTTTGCGCCAACACCGATCCGCAACGCGACAGCATCTTCACCAAAGGCCCGTCCGACGTGCTCGACCACGCCACCAGCGAAATCGCCATCGGCAGCAAACTCGGCATCGACGCGACGAAGAAAATTTCCGGCGAAGGCTTCAAACGCCCCTGGCCGCCGCTCATCAAGATGGATGCCGCCGTGAAGGCGAAGGTGGAAAGGATTTTTGGAGACGTTGCGTGAACCCGCGACGTTGGCTGCGAACAATCCCGAGCCGGCGCGGCAACGCGCGGCATCGGCCAATCCCAAAGGGATTGCGTCCTCCAGCCCAAGGTTGCGAGGCACGAGCTACCTTGGGTCACGATTCACGAATGGAATCCAACCGCAACGCGGTTGTGACCAAAACCATTCGTTTGGCGTCGCGACGAATTTGCCGCAACCGCGTTGCGGTTGTTCCCGTTTTGCCATGTTCACCCAAGGTAGGCGCGGTCGCGCCAACCTTGGGCTTTGGGCCGCAGCCCCGTTGGGGCTGGCGAGAGAAAGCAAAGGCGGAGAAATTTTCCAACCCTTAACAGCATCGTGAAAACTCTTCTGCTCCTCGAAGACAACGACGACCGAATCGCCGCATTTGAATCCATTCTTCGTGAACTCGGCGAAGAATGGCAAATGCGTGTCTGGCGTGACGCACCGACGATGCTAGCCGAGAGTGAGGAATTCTTCGACAACACCCATCTTGTTTCGCTCGACCACGATTTGAATCCGCGGCCCGGCGCGACCCGCGACCCAGGCACTGGTCTTGACGTGGCAAAGTTGCTCGCGAGCCACTTTCCGTTTTGCCCTGTCATCATCCACTCCACAAACGCAGACCGAGCATGGTCAATGCACAACGATTTGAGATTTGCGGGTTGGACTGTGGATCGGGTCGGACCAATCGGTGACGATTGGGTTGGCAAGCTTTGGCTTCCGAAAGCACGCGAGATGCTGGCGCAGTCGCCTCGACGCGACGTTTTTCGGCGACCATCGGATTATTCCGCGCGGATGCCGCGCACTCTGCTTTCGCTGGAAGGGCTCGCCATCGGCGACGCTGTTGGCGAGATGCTCGCATATCGTCATGCAGATGCGGCTCGAATCATCGAGCGCGGATTGCCTTCCGGGCCGTGGTTTCACACCGACGATACGGAGATGGCGCTCTCGATTGTCGAAGTGCTGAAGCTCTACGGTCACATTCATCAGGACGCACTCGCCCGCCGTTTTGCTTGGCGATTCGAGCGTGAACCCAACCGAGGTTACGGGAGCATGACGCGAATGCAGATGAACGAAATCATTCGTGGCGGCAATTGGCGTCAGGGCGCGGCTTCTGCGTTTGGTGGGCAAGGCTCGATGGGAAACGGCGGCGCAATGCGGGTCGCTCCGCTCGGTGCTTACTTCGCAGATGATTTACCTCGCATTGTAGAAGAAGCGCGAGCATCTGCGCTCGTCACTCACACTCACACCGAAGGCGTTGCTGGCACGATAGCCGTCGCTGTCGCCGCCGCGATGGCTTGGCGGTTGCGAGAAGATAATTCGCCAACGCGCGCGACCAAACTATTCGAGGCTGTTCTTGACTCCACGCCTGGGAGCAAAGTCCGTCGCGGTATTCTCGTTGCATCGCAAATACCGGCGACAATTCCGGTCGAGGCTGTCGCAAAAGCTCTCGGCAATGGTTCACTCGTGACTGCGCCAGACACTGTTCCGTTCGCGCTATGGTGTGCTGCCCATCACCTCGACAACTACGTTGAATCTCTCGCATTGACGATTTCAGGTGGTGGAGACTGCGACACAGATGCCGCGATTGTTGGCGGAATTGTCGCGCTGTCCGTGGGTCACGGCGGAATTCGTGCCGATTGGCGGAAGGAGAAAGAACCGTTTCCACCCAATCTACGCTGATGATGCGTTCGCCAGTTCGAGAATCCCAACGGGATTCCGTCCCAAAGCCCAGGGTTGCGATGCACGAGCACCAACGCGAAGCGTTTAATCGTATCTGTTGTTCTGTTTTCCCCTGGGTCACCGTCCGCCAATCATTTTCAACCGCAACGCGGTTGTGGCCATTCCCGTCCGTCAATCGCGCGCGACATTTCGCCGCAACCACGTTGCGGCCGATTCGTTTTCGTCGTACGCGCGCAAACGGCCAGAACCTCGTTAAGGTTTGTTGAATTGGTTTGACTCGTAACCCAACGTAGCGGCGTTGCCGCAACGTTGGGCTGGAGGCCGATGCCCCGTTGGGGCATCCTCAATCGCGTTATGCCACAATCCCTTTCCGCCGTTTACATTCATCTCGTCTTCTCCACCAAAGACCGACGGCCGTTCCTGCGCGACAAACCCACGCGTGACGCGCTCCATTCGTATCTCGGCGGCATCTCCAAACAACTCGATTGTCCACCCATCCTCGTCGGCGGCGTGGAAGACCACGTCCATCTGCTCGCGCGCTTCGGGCGCACCATCACGCAGGCTGAATGGGTGAAGGAATTGAAACGCGTCTCGAACCTCTGGCTGAAGGAACGCGGTCGCGATTACGCCGACTTCGAGTGGCAAGGCGGCTACGCGGATTTTTCCGTGAGCCAATCCAATCTCGAACCGGTGAAGCAATACATCGCCGGACAGGAAGAGCATCACCGCAAGATCGGATTCCAAGACGAGTTGCGCGCGTTGTTGCGCAAGCACGAGATTGAGTGGGATGAGAAATACGTTTGGGACTAAAGCTCCCGAACTCGCACGTTGCGGAACTTCACGAATCCGGCAAAGCCCCCACCCTCAGTGGCGTGTGGCCATTGAAAGCTGATCGGACCCGCTTCTTTCCACGCCGCCTCCGACGGGCCGGCGGGGTTGTCGGTGACGTCGCAGATCTTCGTCCCGTTCAAGGTGACCTGGAGACGCGCGCCCTTGAAGGAGATCTCGACATGGTTCCAATCCTCCTTCTTGCGGAGATTGGGGAACTTCTCATCGCCCGTGTCGAGCCAGAGGACGTTTCCTCTGATGGCTTTGGGATGCACACGGTGGACGACGACGCCAATGAACTCTCCAGCCTCTCGACGCCCGAAGTTCACCTGATAACCGGTCCGCAGATACACACCGCTGTTGTAAGTGCAGTTGGTAAGCGAGCCGTCCGGGGCGGCAGGTTGTTCGGCCAGCATGAAGTCGAGCTCCAGCTCGAAGTCTTTGAATCGCGCTTGTGAAACAAGACTCCCACCCTTCTGCCCCGCCTGTCCGCCAACAATGATCCCGTTCTCCATTTTCCACCCGGCGTCGGCGGGGTTCAGGGCAGGACCGCCCCCGCGCGCAGGGACAGTCCAGCGGGTGAAATCCTTGTCATTGAAAAGCGGCTTCCACAGCTCAGCCGATTGCAGCGACGCCACGAGCACAAAACAAAGCAGTATGACGACGATACGAGTTTGCCTTTTGACGCTGCGGTCCATTTGGCTCATCAAACGTTGAGGGTTTTAAGGTAGGCGACGCTTTGCTGGGTTAGTTCCCAGTTTTGTTCGACAAAGTAGTTTTTGACGCCGCCGATTTTGGCGGCGGTGAAGGTTTTTTCCCAGTCGATGCTGCCCTGGCCCATGCCCACTTGTGGGTAGCGCTGGCGCGGGGAACCTCCCTCTGCGGCTGGGGCTGGGGCCTTCATGTTGATGTCCTGAAGGTGCATCGAGTAAAAGCGGCCCGGGTGCTTCGTGAAGTACTCCGCGGCGACGAAGCCGGCGGTGATCGTTGACATTTGGAATTGGAATTTCACCAGTTTCGGATCGAGCAAGTCCAGTAAGAGATCGTAGGTGCGCTTGCCGTCCACCATCGACAATTCGAAACCTTCGTTGTGAAGGCCTTGCTGAAGGCCGGCGGCGGCTGAGATGGCCGCGATCTTGTTGTATTCGTCGGCCGCCTTTTTGACCTGGTCGAGGGTCGGGTTGTTGCCGCCGCCCAAGGTCGCGGTGATGATTTGCGTGATGCCGACTTCATTCGCCCAGTCGATGCTCTTTTGCTGGGTTTTGCGCAGCTCCGCCATGGTGAAATGAGAGCTCTCGGATTTCATGCCGTGATCGGCGAGGATGCGCGCGACTTCTTTTCCATTCGCGAGCGAGGAAAATTCAGTGCCGTAACCAATCGGGCAACAAAGCTCGAGCCGGGTGACGCCGATGCCGGCCATCATCTTCACGTAAGCCGGAAAATCCTTGATCATCGAACGCGTCGGCCAGACCTGGCTGCCAATGGGCAAGCCCAGCGGAGTGGCTGAAAGGTTTGAGACGCCGGCGGCCAGAAAACCAACCGCGCTCGAAGTAATCAACGTCTTTTCCATAAATGCTCGTCTTGAGATGGGAGTCATACTGATTTACTGGCCGTTAATTGTGTCATGGCGACCGGCGAGGGACTTGTCTTGCCCGGTCAGTGGAAAGCGGTTCAATCGAATTTGACATCAGATCAGATCTCCCACCCGGGACGGTATTCGCGCGTGAGGAATTTGTCCGCCGCGGGAAGGTTGGTGATTTTGGCACTGGCGGAATCAAAAAGCAGTCTCTTGCCGCCGAGTCGAAGAGAGATGGCAGCAAGGTTCATCGAGTCGGAGATTGGGCCGGCCAATTGAAAATCGCCGTAGCTGGCAGGGCCTCCTTTGAAGGACGCGATCCAGGCAGCATTGCGATCCTGACGGGCGTTGGCTCCGCGCTCGGTCGGGCTTGGTTCGGGAAGGCGGCTCTCCGCCAAAAAGGAGCGCATCTTTGCTTCGGGAATCAATCGCGAGTTTTCGGCGCGGAAACCGCCGAGGATTTTACCCTTGTCGCCAATAAACATCATTCCTTCCTCGGCGAGTTCCTTGTTCTCGGCCATGAGCTCCTCCGGCACGAGTGGTTTGATGCCACCGTCATACCAAAAGATGTCCAGGGCCGGCCGATCGCCTTTGGCCGCGAACCTGAGTCGAATCGTGCATGCCGCCGGGAAAGAAAAGTCGTTTTTGATTCGCTGGCAGATGTGGTCGGAAACGCGGCAGACATGGCTCGGGGAGGATTCGACGCTGATCGGCGAATCCAAATCGAGGAGTTGAAAAATGGGCCAGAGGCTGTAGTGCCCCATGTCGGCGATCGACCCGCCCCCGAACTCATACCAGCCGCGGAAATTGGTGTGCGTGTAGTCGGGATGATACGGGCGGTCCAGTGATGGACCCAGCCAGAGGTTCCAGTCGAAACCGGCGGGCACCGGAGGGGTTTCGGTCGGGAGCGTTGGGAATTGGGGCCACATTGGGCGCATGGACCAGTTATGAATTTCACGAAGCGGCCCGATGGCGCCCTTCTTGATCATGTCCACGGCTTGTTTCTGGGCGGCGCCTTCGCTGGCGGGCATGAAGTGCGTGGCGATCTTCCCGGCTCGCGCCTTCTCGATGACGGCTCTGGCCTCGAGCAGGCGATTCGCAAGCGGCTTGTGCACGATGACATTCTTCCCCTTTTTCAAAGCCGCGATGGATATGACGCCGTGGGTGTGATCGGGCGTCATTATTTTGACTGCGGTCACATCCTTCTCTTTTTCCAGCAACTCACGGAAATCCGTGTAGGTGGCGCAACCCCTGAATTGTTCCTTGCCGCGCTGCCTCGCGTAGTACGCTTCGACAACTTCCTTGCCGACGTCGCGGCCGCCTGGCGTGTGATCTGAGCCTTCTCGCCAGGCCGGGTTCTCGATCAGCCGCCTGATGGTGGCGCGGACTTCGTTTTTGCTCCATTCCAGGTAATGGGTGCCGTCCTTTTCGACATCGCACATGGCGACAACCTGGACTTCCGGGCTGGCGAGAATGCCGCCGATTTCCCGGATCGCCTGAGTTCCAAAGCCGACGCAAGCCAGTGTGATCTTCTCGCTCGGGGGCACGAATCCGGGTCCGCCGAGCACATGGCGCGGCACGATGGCAAATGCGCCTGCCGCTACGCTGCTGACGGCTATGAAGCGCCTTCGTGAAACGGATACCGACGCGGACTTGCTCTTTGACCCTGCGCGGTTCAGGGAGAAACGCTTTTGTGGCGGGTTCATTTCCGTCGAGGCTAAGCCGGCAGGAAAGGACGTCAACGACTGATTTTCCTCTTATTATCCAACTTCCTATTTGGGCAGCAGCAGTGAACGGGCGGTCCGCGAAAAAAGTGATCCGGCTCACGCCGGATGCTACAAGCGGGCATGGACGTGCTCGACCACCCCAGCAGCGAAATCGCCAGCGGCCGCAAACTCGGCATAGACGCGACGAAGAAGATTTTCGGCGAAGGCTTCAAACGCCCATGGCCGCCGCTCATCAAGATGGATGAAGCGGTGCGAAACAAAATCGGTGCGATCTACGGCGGATGAAATGGGAGAACATGCGCCCGCCCGCCAGGTTCACGTCAGTTGTTTATTCTCTGGTAACTCTCATCCGAAGTCGTATAAGAGCTTTTGAAGTTCCGATGGAACAGATGCGCGGATACGCTCCGCGCAATCCGGGCGGCTGGACGACTCGTCGGGGCGATTGTTCTGCCAGCCCGGCTCAACCGGATGCCAGCTTCAACTGCACTAACAAGGCGCAGGCCACCTGAAAGTTGAAGGGATGAAAAGAACCTCCAGGTCCGCTCCTAAGACCGCGGTGAAGTCCGCTCCGATCAAGCCGCAGGCAGCGGCGGTTTTTCCCGCGCCTGAATTGCGCAACGCGTTTCCCATCGTCGGCCTCGGCGCGTCGGCTGGCGGACTGGAGGCGCTCGAACTGTTTCTCAAACATGTGCCGGCGAAGAGCGGGCTGGCGTTTGTCATCGTTCAGCATCTCGACCCGACGCACAAGGGGATCATGCCCGAACTGCTCCAACGTGCCACGACCATGAAGGTCATCCAGGTGAAGGATCGCACCAAGGTGCGGCCCGACTGCGTTTATGTGATTCCGCCAAACAAGGACATGTCGCTCCTGCACGGCGTGCTGCATTTGCTTGAGCCGTCCGCGCCGCGCGGCTTGCGGCTGCCCATTGATTTTTTCCTGCGGTCGCTCGCCGAGGACCAGCGCGAGCGCAGCGTGGGCGTCATTCTCTCGGGCATGGGTACGGACGGCACGCTGGGGTTGAAGGCGATCAAGGAACATGCGGGTGTGGTGCTGGTGCAGGAGCCGGCCTCGGCGAAGTTCGACGGCATGCCGCGCAGCGCGATTGACGCCGGACTGGCGGACATCGTGGCCCCGGCGGCGGATTTGCCCGCCCGGTTGGTCGGATATTTGCAGCACGCACCGTTGTTTTCGCGCTCGGAATTGATGGAAGAAAGCGGCGCGCAGAGCCAACTGGAGAAGGTGGTAATCCTGCTCCGCGGCCACACGGGCCACGACTTTTCGCTCTACAAGCGCAACACGCTTTACCGCCGCATCGAGCGGCGCATGGGGCTGCACCAGATTCCGAAGATTGGGACTTATGTCCGGTATCTGCGCGAAAATCCGCAGGAGGTCGAACTGCTTTTCAAGGAATTGCTCATCGGGGTGACCAGTTTCTTCCGGGACGCAGCGGCGTGGGAACAACTGGGCAACGAGGCGTTGCCGTCATTGCTCACGAGCCGGGCGGACGGTCACGCGCTGAGGGCATGGGTGACCGGCTGTTCAACGGGCGAAGAAGCGTACTCGCTGGCCATCGTGTTCAAGGAGGCGCTGAAGCGGATCAAACCGCGCGGAAACTACTCGCTGCAGATCTTTGCCACGGATCTTGATCGCGACGCGGTGGACAAGGCGCGCCAGGGATTTTTTGCGGCCAACATTGCCACCGATATTTCGCCGGAACGATTGGGCCGGTTCTTCGTCAAGGAGGAGCACGGCTATCGGGTTACCAAGGAGGTTCGCGAGATGGTCATCTTCGCGCCGCAGAATCTCATCATGGACCCGCCGTTCACCAAGCTGGACATCCTGAGCTGCCGCAACCTGCTGATTTACCTGGCTCCGGAATTGCAGAAGAAAATTTTGCCACTGTTCCATTACAGCCTGAATCCGGGCGGCGTGCTCTTTCTTGGCAGCGCGGAGAGCGTTGCCGGTTTCACGGATTTGTTTGCGCCACTGCGCGGCAAGTCACGGATCTTTCGCCGGCAGGACTCCGCCCGGCGCGGTGATTTGGTGGAATTTCCGTCGGCGTTCGTGCCCTCGGCGCTGGACGTGACGAAACCCGACCGCGCGTCGATGCCGGCCCCGGCCAGCGTCCAGTCGCTGGCCGAACAATGGCTGCTGCAAAACCAATCGCCCGCCGCCGTACTCGTCAACGACCAGGGCGACATACTGTTCATCAGCGGACGCACTGGACGTTATCTCGAACCCGCCGCCGGCAAGGCGAACTGGAATGTGTTCGTGATGGCGCGCGAAGGTTTGCGGTACGAGTTGACGAGCGCGTTCCAGAAGGCGCGCCGGCAGAAGGCGCCGGTCATCGTCCGCCAGGTGATCGCGCCGGCCAACGGCGGGGCGCATTTCGTGGACCTTACGGTGAAGATCTTCGACGAACCGGAGACGTTGCGCGGGCTGGCGATGATTGTGTTCACGGAAGTTGCGGGCTCGACCGCGCAGCCGAAAGGCCGCGCCGGGAAAACGGCGCCACGGACCGGGCGCATCCGTGAACTGCAGGAGGAACTCCGGCGCGAGCGCGAGGAAGTGCAGAGCACGCGCGAAGAGATGCAGACCTCGCAGGAGGAACTCAAATCCATGAACGAGGAATTGCAGTCCACGAACGAGGAACTGCAATCCACCAATGAAGAACTCACCACCTCGAAAGAGGAGATGCAATCGCTCAACGAAGAACTTCAGACCGTGAACGCGGAGTTGCAGGCGAAGGTGGACGAACTGTCCGCCGCGAGCAACGACATGAAGAATTTGCTCAACAGCACGGACATCGCCACGCTGTTCCTCGACAGCGAGCTGTGCGTGCGCCGGTTCACGCCGCCGACGTCCCGCATCATCAAGCTCATCCCCGTCGACGCCGGCCGGCCGATCACGGACATCGCGTCGGAGCTCGACTACATCGACCTCGCCGAGGACGCGCGCGAAGTGCTG
>DATNDF010000366.1 GCA_035607015.1 Candidatus Angelobacter sp.
GACCCGCTCGGGGGCGGAGACTTCACCGCAAAAAGCAGACAGTGCCGCGCAATCACAAGACAAAACGTTAAGTGAATCGCTCAGGCCGGTCAAAGAAAAGCCGTTGACGGGCCGGACGGAAATAGCCCCTGTATCGTCCGCCTTGAACCGAGATGTTTGCAAAGGCACGGTCCCCGTGTGGACCTCCGATGACAGACGCGTCAAGGCCGCGGAAGGGTTATCAAGGCAAGTCGGCTGTAAAATCACGGGAGACGGTTTGGGTGACGGGGTGTGACAACCTCTTCGGCGTACAATCCCGGGTGCCTTTCGCAAACGTTAGAGCAGTTTAAATAAAACTGTAGCCACAGGAAGCAAACCAATTCATGGCGTCTTGAGGCGTGACTTTGGCCAGCGCGTAGGTGATCGCCTCATGCAGGGCGGGTTGGGTGCGCGCCTCCGCGCTACGCAACAAGCCTTTAACTTTGCTCCACATTTTTTCGATGGGATTAAGGTCCGGTGAGTAGACGGGCAAAAAGCGAACCTCCGCGCCGCGCTGCGCGATGAGTCCCAGGCTGGCTGCGTCTTTATGGGGCGGAAGGTTGTCCATGACCACCACGTCGCCAGCTCGCAGCATGGGGCTCAAGACCTCGCGCACGTACACTTGGAAAACTTCCGCGTCGGTCGCGCCTTCGATCGCCAGGCAGGCCGTCGCCCCGTCCAGCCGGATCGCTCCCAAAAGCGTCGTTGCGTTCCAATGACCCTGAGGAGCACTGCCGCGAACACGCTCACCCCGGGGAGCCCGACCTCTGAGCCGGGTCATGTTGGTCTTGGCTCCGGACTCGTCCAGGAAGATCAGGCGTGTGCGGGGTCCCAGCTGCCTTGCCGCCGCCGCCAGAGCCGCCGCGCCCGTGCCACGTCCGGGCGATCCTGTTCGGTGGCATGGAGTGTCTTTTTTTATATGTCAGCCCAATTTTTCGCAGAGCGTAGTGGATGGCCGGCAAAGTGCAGTCCAACTTCACAGCCTGGCGCACTTCCCGCAAGGTCATATCAGGCTTGCGCCCGATGAGCGTGCGCATCTGTTCTCGGTGGCTGGGCTCAATGAGGGGCTTGCGTCCCGAGTAACGATGGCGGGCGCCAATATCTCCAGTGCGCGTCCGCTGTTGCAGGAGTTTTTTTACCATGCCCAGCGAGACGCGATAACGCTGGGCGACCTGCTCGCGGGTTCCCTCCTCACGGTCGTAGGAAGCTAAGATTCGTTCGCGCAAATCCAGCGAAAGCGTTCGCATGCCCAAAGCATATCAAAGTGAATTCAGAACGGCCACAGTTTATTTTAAAATGCTCTAGATGGCGGTGCCACTCGCAGTCAGTTTAATGGCGAGATAGTGAACGGTCCTTTCATATTCGGTTGCCATAGATTTACGGCGACGCCAGTCCCTTTTGCGCCGCCAGTAAACACAACTTTAAACATAATCCCCTGCATTCCTTGATACTCCCAAGGTTTAGCGTATAGCGTTGCCATGAGCGGGAAGCCATCATTGTCTGCAAGCGTCGCGATGGGAGGTTTCAAGCTGTGGGTGTTGACGAAGAAAATAAGCTGATAGTCAGCAGGGCGTTGGTGGTTGTAAGCAATCCGGACTGTTGGTCCTGGAGTGACGTTGGTGGAGACACAACTGGTGAGTGCAGCAACGAATCCGACGAGCAAGAAACCTCGGAAGGATGCTTTCATGGAAAAGAGAGGCGATGCCGCAGTCCGCTTCACGTCTCAATCGCGTAGGCCTTGATCTTGTTGTAGAGCGTCTGGCGTCCGATGCCGAGGCGTTTGGCGGTTTCCAGTTTGTTGCCACCGGTTTCCTTGAGCATCTGAACGATGGTGTTGCGCTCCATCGCCTCCATCAACGTCAGGTTTGTGTCGTCCTCCGGTGTTTCGGCCCGTGGCGCGTTGATGGACAGATCCTGCACGTCCACCTGCTTGCCTTCACACATGAGCACGGCGCGCTGCACCTCGTTCTGCAACTGGCGCACGTTGCCGGGCCAGTCGAATTTGCGGAGCAGTTCCGCCGCGGCCGGCGTGTATCCGGTGATGACGCGGTTGGCCTGCGCGGCGAAGCGTTTGAGGAATGAGTTGGCCAGCGGCAGGATGTCCTCGCGCCGGTCGCGCAGCGGCGGCAGGGCGATGGAAATGGCGCTGATGCGGTAATACAAATCCTCGCGCAGTTTGCCGGACTTGATGGCTTCCTCGGGCGGGCGATTCGTGGCCGCAATGACGCGGCAATCACTCTTGTAACTGGTGCGCCCGCCCACGGGCCGGACCTCCTTCTCCTGCAGGACGCGCAGCAGTTTGCTTTGTGTGTCGATGGGCATCTCCGAGATTTCGTCGAGCAACAGCGTGCCGCCGTCGGCCTGGCGGAACAACCCTTCGCGGTCGGCTTGCGCGCCGGTGTAGGCGCCCTTGACCGACCCGAACAGCTCGCTTTCGATCAACTCGCGCGGCAGCGCGGCGCAATTGACCTTGATCATGGGTCCCTTGGCGCGCGTGCTCAGGGCGTGAAACAAATCGGCGATGACCTCCTTGCCGGTGCCGCTCTCGCCCGTGAGCAGGATGGAAACGTCGCTGGGCGCAACCCGCTCGACGGTGCGCACGACGGCCTTCATCGCGGAGCTTTGGAAGATCGGCGACGCGCCGCCGGTCATGGTCGAGAGCGCCTGCCGCAACGAGCTGGCCTGCTCGCTCAATTGTTTGTGTTCCAGGGCGCGCTTGACGAGCACCATCAGGTTCTTGGGATCGACAGGCTTGTTTTGAAAGTGGTAGGCGCCGCGCTTGGTGGCCTCGACGGCAGCATCGAATGTGGCGTTGCCGGTCAGGACGATGACTTCCGTCTCCGGCCACTGTTTTTTAATGGCCGGCAGCAGGTCGAGGCCGTGACCGTCCGGCAGTTGCAAATCGAGCAGCACCACGTCTGGTTGCGGACCCTCGAAGGCGGTCTGAGCCGCCGCCGCGTTCTCCGCGGGAATGACTTCGTAACCCTCCGACTCGAGCAGCGTGAGCATCAGATCACGCATGTTCATGTCGTCGTCCACCACCATGATTTTCGTTTTCATACGGGCTACTTCCGCTTCGGTTCACAAGCACGTGTAAAGCTCCGGAACAATTCCCGAAAGACACCATGCTTTTCAAACAAACGCTCGGGATGAAATTGCACCCCCGCCAGCCACGGCAACCATTGCGCCGCCGGACGGGCCAGTTCCAGGCCTTCAATCACCCCATCCATGCTGACCGCAGTCACGCGCAACACATCTGCCAGACGTCCAACCGCCTGATGATGCGAGCTGTTTACACCAAGCGTTTGCTTGCCGGCAATCTTGTTCAGGATGGAGCCGGGCGTCAATGCCACTTTGTGGACGATTTTGTCCTTCCGGTCCAGACGGACGTGGTTCAGCGCACCCGCCACCTGCCTCGTGATATCCACAATCAGCGTGCCCCCCAGGGCAACGTTCAGCATCTGCTGGCCACGGCAGATGGCCAGCAGCGGTTTCCGCTGCCGGAACACTTCGCGAATCAAAAGCAGTTCCAACAGATCCCGGGCAGGATCCGGAGGACTGACCGTCCGCCTGAGCCTTGCTGAAAGACGTCGCGCGTACAGCTTTGGCTGAACATCGTCCCCGCCGGTCAGCATCACGCCGTCGCACCTGCGCACGGCTTCGACGATCCCGTTTTCGGGCGTGGAGCACGGCAACACCCACGGCACGCCACCCGCCGCAACGATGGCGCGCGGGTAGCATTCCGAAAGGCTCAATGAGATGTCGAGGAATTCGGCGCCTTTGCGTTCGCTGCACGGCGTGATGAGAATCAGCGGCCTCGATTTCATGACAAATCCGCCTCAGGAAACCGCTCGCGGATCACTTTCGTCACCCGCATCTCCTCCTCGGGTCGCAACAGCCGGCGCGCAATCCGGCGTCGAACCGCATCCAGTAATTCCAACCAGTCATCGAGCGGCGGCTGTTCCAGGGACTGCCACTGGTCGTAGCGTTTTTCGCGGACGAAAAACTTCCACTCGCCGCCGACGCGGCGAGCATAAACCTCGCGTTTAACGCCGTCAGCCGACCGGCCTTTCCAACTGATTTCCGCCTTGGCGCCCATTCCTTGCTTATTGCTCGGCCAGATCAACACCTGCCACAGCCATCGCGGCAATGCCCTCCTCGCGACCGATGCAACCGAGTTGCTCGTTCGTCGTGGCCTTGACGCCGACGCGTTTCGGATTGATGCCCAGAGCCTGCGCGATGTTCAATTGCATGGCATGAATGTGCGGCGCCAGCTTTGGCGCTTGCGCGATGAGGGTCGCATCCACGTTGACAACCTTTCCGTCATGGAAGGCGACCTGGCGCGCGGCCTCCTGCAAAAAAACCTTGCTGGGCGCGTTTTTCCAGCGCGGATCACTGTTCGGAAAGAAATGGCCGATGTCGCCCTCGCCCAACGCGCCAAAAATCGCGTCACAAATCGCGTGCATCAAAACGTCGGCGTCGGAATGGCCGTCCAGTCCTTTTGAATGGGGAATGTCCACGCCGCCGAGAATGAGTCTGCGTCCTTCGACAAGCCGGTGTACGTCATAACCGATGCCCACGTGAATCATGCGCGTCAATGTATCGGGAGTGTCCGTCAAGTAAATCGTTTTCAATTTCCAGCCCCGGCTGCAAGCGGGGCATCGTGGGAATCCCCATTTGCCGCTGTGCGCGTATCCGCATCAGGGCAGGACTCGCACCCGGTAAAAGCGACTAACGTTGGTCGGGACGCTGTCGTCTACATTCGTAGCCGTATTGCCGGTGCTGACGACGTCTCTGGATAGGTCGGTCCAGCCAGCCGTACTTAAGCCGGGATTGAACTGGACCTGATAGGTCCCGTTAGTAACTGCAGTCCAGATGATCACGATGTTGGTTGTGGTTACAGTTGGCGGAAATAACAACGGCGCTGGCGCGGTAATGGTCAGCGTGCCTGTGTTAAAGTCGATGGCGTAGTTATCGCTGGTCAAACCGCTGGGCGAAATCGAGTAGCTCCCGGCGTTCTCGCCCGGAGTTCGAGTGAAGGCCAATGTGCCACTCAACACACCTGGGTCCTCGCCATTGACGAACCCGTCATAGGTCACTGTGAACGCCGGATCGGCCATGCCGTAAGTTTTGGTCTTTGTGTCAGCGGTGACAGACAGGGCCGCTTTGGCAATCGTGAACGTGCCGTTTTCAAAGGTAATCGCGTAATTGCCGCTATTCAGGCCGCTGGGAGTGATCGAGTAGCTTCCGGCGTTCTCGCCGGGAGCGCGTGTGAAGGCCAAAGCGCCACTCAACACAGCTTGATCCTCGCCATTGACGAAACCGCCGTAGGTCACCGTGAACCCCGGATCAGACGCGCCGTATGTCTTGCTCCTTGCGTCGGCAACGACGGACAAAACGGCCTTCGTGATCGTCAGCGCACTCGCAGTGAAGCCTATCGTGTAATTCCCGTTGGGCGTCAGCGTCCCGGCAGTGATTCCATAGGGGCTGCCCGCGACACTTTCGCCGGTCGATCGCGCAAGCACGCCCGTCAACGCGCTGGCGACCGTGTCGCTGAACTTCAATCCGACCACCGCGAAGGTTAGAGCCGGATCGATCGCGCCGTAGCTTTTGGTCTGTGCGTCGGCGATGACGGACAATGCCGCCTTGATGATAGTCAGTGTACTGCCCGTGAAGTTTATGACATAATTCCCATTGGGAACCAACGTTCCCTGAGTGACGGAGTAGGGGCCATCGGCCACCGATTCGCCTGGCGTACGTGTGAGCGCGCCCGTCAGCGCGGTCGCGACGGTGTCGTTGAACTGCAGTCCGCTCACCGCGAAAGTCAGCACTGGATCCGTATCACCGTAGGTTTTGGTCTGATTGTCGGCGGTGACAGAAAGCGAAGCCCTGGCAATGTTCAGGTTACCGGTGTTGAAAGTGATGATGTAGTTCCCGCTCGTCAGGCCGGATGGGGTGATGAGGTAGTCTCCGACGTTCTCGCCCGCAGCGCGCGCGAAGGCGAGCGTCCCGCCCAATACACTTTGATTCTCTCCGTTGACAAAGGCTGTGAAGTTCACGGTGAACGCCGGATCAGCGCCGCCATACGTTTTGGTCTTGTCGCTGGCGGTAACAGACAACGCCGCCTTCGTGATTGCCAGCGTATTGCCCGCAAAACTGATCGTGTAATTGGCGTTGGCCACCAGCGTTCCTTGTGTGATCGCGTACGGGCCGCCCGTCACGGTTTCACCGGCGGCCCGCGTTAACGCGCCCGACAACGCGGTCGCTGCCGTCTCGTTGAACTGCAGGCCATTTACGGCGAAGGTTAGCGCAGGGTCAGCCGTGCCGTAGGTCTTTGTCCCGGGCTGGGCCGCAACCGTCAGTGTCGCGGGTGAGATCGACAGGGTGCTGCCCGTGAAGTTGATTGCATAATTGCCGTTGGCAACCAGCGTCCCCTGCGCGATCGCGTACGGACTGCCCGCCACGCTTTCACCCGCTGACCGCGTCAATGCGCCGGTCAACACGGAAGACCGTGTATCTGAAAACTGCAAGCCGGTCACAGCGTAGGTCAACTCTGGGTCCGCAGCCCCATACGTCTTGACCTGAGGGTCGGCAGCGATGGACAGTGGGGAAGGGTCGATGGTGATGGTAAAGGAATTCGTCACCGTTAGGCTCGGACTCCCTCCATCGCTGGCGGCCACCTCGACTGGGAAAACGCCCGTTTGGGTCGGTATACCAGAAAACGTCCGCGTGGCACCGACGAAAGTGATGCCCGGCGGCAGTCCCGTCGCCACGTAGCTCAACGGGTCATTGTCAGGGTCCGTAAATGTATCGGCCGGAAATTGAAAATTGAACGCCGACCCGTAAATGACGGGTGGAGGATCTACGATTGGATTCGCCACGAGGGGCTTCAAGTTGGATACGGTAACCTTTGCGGAAGTCGCATCGTAGCTCACTTGCATGCCGATGTCGTTGGATGGGTAATTGAACGCCGCGAACGCGCCGACGCGGCTGAGCGCCGTCAGGAAAGTGAACGTCGCGCCTTTCGCGGGAGAAAATCCATTGGTCAGTGTGACATTGAGTGTACCGCCGAGCGTGGCAACCCCTCCCGCCCCGCCGCCCGAGACCGTGACCAGATCGAGATTTGTTCCGGGCAAATTGCCTCCCAACTCGATGTTCAACGTCCCGGAAGCCGTTTGTTGGTAGTTTCCAGAGATGTCCAGTTCACCCAGCGGAAAGCCCGGGCTGATTGTGGCAGAGTTGATGACATTCTGGAGATTGGCGACCGTGACGAGACCGGTGCCCACCAGACTGCCACCCACGAATTGAATGGGCTGGGCTTGCGCGTCCAGATTTCCGCCGTCGAGAATGGTTAGCCCGCCGGTTTGCTGATTGATGGTGTATCGCAAAGTGTTTGTTTGAACTTCCACTGTGCCGGTGTTGATGAACTGAAAGTCGATGGAAGTGGTTCCCAAAACCGCCGTACCGTTCGTTTTCGCAAATGTTCCGGCGTTGACGAAGGTGGGCGTGGCGCCCGCGCCCGACGAGGCGTTGCCATCGAAGGTGTTGATGAATGTGGCGCCGAGCAGATTGCTGAACACAGCGCCATTGGCCCCGATAAAATTGCCCGCACTCCAGATAGCCAGCCCGGGATTGATCAACTTCCCGCCGTTGAGCGTGACACTGCCGTTGATGTTCAATCCACCGTCGGCTGTGACGAGCGCACTAGTGATCGAACCGCCGCTCAGGGTTAACAGGCCCGTGACGGCCACCGGGCTGGTGCCACCGAGCGTCCCCCCGGTTAGATTCACGCCGGCCACAGTACCGGAGCTGTTGAAATTCACGAGACTGTTGGCCCCGTTGATATTCAGAATTGCACTATTGACGTCGCAGGAGGGCGCAAGAGTGACAGTGCCCGCCGTGACGCTCAACGAGGAGCCCGCGTCGAAAGTGCCACTGGCAGTCAGCGTCGTGGCGTTGCCGTTGACGCTCACGATGCCAGTGCCGGTAACTAGGGAACCAACCGCCAGCGCGTGACTACCGCCACTGAACTGTAGTGTGGCCCCGGGCGCGTTGCTAATGGTGCCGGTGTGAGTTCCTCCGAGATTGAGACTCAAGGCCGCGGTTAGTACTTCCACGGTGCCGCTATTGTTGAAGGGTGCGGTGAGGATGGTGCTCGCGGTTCCAGCGGTTTGGCGAAAGATTCCCGAGTTGCTGATGGGCGTCGTTGCGATGCCGTTAAGATGGCCGTCCGCAGTGATGTCGAATGTCCCGCCAGCGAGATTGTTGATGGTAGCACCGGTCGAGGCGGTCAGGTTGCCCCCGGCCCAGGTTGTGGTGCCGTCGTTGTTCACCGTCCGAGTGAGCGTCACGCCACCGGATCCGATCACCAGGAATCCGCTGCTGCCGATGCTTGTCGTGCCGGTTCCGCTCATGGTGCCGTTGGCCCAGTTCAATGTGCCGTTTACCATCAGGTCGCCAGAGCCATTGAGAACGCTCTGGGACACCGTCAAATCAAGATTTCCATTTGTGTTGACCACACTTGCGCCGTTCAATGTCAGTGTCGCGCGGTCAATGGACAGAGTTTGCGTGCCGCCGGCACCACCGCCGATTACGAGGCCGCCAGCCGTGGCGGCGGTGCTCGCAGGCACCGTAACGGTGTAGGTGCCGTTGTTCGTGATGAAGGCGTTGTCCGCGGTACCGGGCACCTGCGCAGGAGTCCAGTTGCCAGCAGCGTTCCAATTGCCGGTGCCGCCAACCCACACGAGGTCGGTGGCACTTACGGTCGCAACGACAAGCAGGATTCCTCCAACGACCATCAACCATGTTGCGAGACCGTAAGCGGAGCGACGAGTTTTGGTGGGGACAGGGCGGAGTAAGCGGGGGTACATAGTCGTGATTCCTTTCGTCATTGCATCGGTTCGGCGTGTTCACGTTGATCGGCTCGCGCGGAGAATTGTCGCGGGTCGTTAGCAGATGGAGCGGTCCGTCTTTTGCGACTCAACGTCACAACGGTAAGACGGTGACGACGGCTTCATGGACTATACCGATCTTGGTAAATCCACGCCGGGAATTG
The DNA here is from genome assembly GCA_035607015.1 of Candidatus Angelobacter sp. Taxonomy (NCBI): domain Bacteria; kingdom Pseudomonadati; phylum Acidobacteriota; class Terriglobia; genus Candidatus Angelobacter; species Candidatus Angelobacter sp. Next base: position 9,074 of record DATNDF010000366.1, read on the forward strand.
ACCTGTGCGATAAGAGTTTGGTGAACGAACTCACGTGCGATGCACTGCCAGTGTCAACGCGAATACGGGGATGACAGGACAAGAAATGACCGGGCAGAATCACGGTCCGATTCTGGACCTGGCAAACCGCTACGTCGGAATTCCATTCGAGAATGGGGGCGCTAGAAAAAACTCGCCCTTGCGTCGAGGCCGCGCTTGTGAAAACTTTCGCCTCCCTTATGGGACACGTGAAACTGCACATTCCGGGACCGGTCGAGGTCAGCGAAAAAACTTTTCGCGCCTTTTGCTCGCCGATGATCGGCCATCGC
>DATNDF010000367.1 GCA_035607015.1 Candidatus Angelobacter sp.
GGCTGCCGAACGCCTTGAATTGCGCGCCGCCGCCGCCGCCAACGGATTCGCGGGAAACGCGCTTGCGCTGACCGACAGCATACTGGACACGTGGCAGCGCGCACAGGCGCTGACCGGTGTTTTTTGGCCCACCAATCAAATGAGCGAATGGATTTTCGAAAAATTCGTCGCCCGTACTCCGACAAACTTTTACGTCCTCGGACTGCTTCATACCGCCGCTGACAACTCGCTGGCCGATACCGCCCGTCTCGAGTCTCAACTTCCGCGCGAAGGTGTCCGCCTCTCGGGTTGGGAACTTCTGGGCAGCGCGGTTCTCGCCAGTGTAAAGAGCAATTTGTGGAAGCTCGTGTTACTCATGGTGGGCCTTGTGTTACTCTCTTTGTGGCTCGCGTTCCGCAGGTTTCAGGAGGTATTCCTCAGCTTGAGTGTGTTGTTGATCAGCGGCCTTTGTCTCCTCGCGGTCATGCGCGTTGCGGGCTGGTCCTGGAATCTGTTGAATCTGATGGCGCTGCCGCTGATCCTCGGCACTGGAGTTGATTACAGCATTTTCATGCAACTGGCGCTCCGCCGCCATCATGGTGATTTGAGCATGGCCTACCGCTCGGTTGGACGCGCGCTGTTGCTTTGCGGCGCCACGGCCGTCGCCGGTTTTGGCTCGCTGGCCTGGTCGAGCAATGCGGGTATGTCCAGCCTCGGACAGGTATGTGCGGTGGGGATCGGCGGCAATATGCTCGTCTCGGTCTTCCTGCTGCCGGTGTGGTGGAGGACGTTTGCCGGCCAAAATTCGACCAGTAAAAGTCCGACGACACGATCCGCAATTCGCGGTTCTCCGTCCGCCACGCCGTCTCGCTTTTACCGGACCGAACTCTGGCTGGCCGGCATCGCGGTTGCCCGCAGGCTATCCGCCCAAACGTCCGCCCGAATTTCCAGAGTGCTGGCGGGCGCCTATTGGACGTTTGCGCGCGCACGCCGTGAAGTCGTGATCCAGAATCTTCTGCCGGTATTTGACGGCGACCGCCGGACCGCCGAACAGCGTGGTCGCGTTCTCTTCCATAACTTTGCAATCAAGCTTGCCGACCTGTTCCGTTACGAGAGCGGACAATCGATAGACCAAATGTTCGGCGAACTGACCGGATGGGAGCACTTCGTCGCCGCTCAATCGGCAAAACGCGGCATCCTGCTGTTGACACCACATCTCGGCAACTGGGAGTTTGGCGCGCCGTTGCTGGCGCGCCGTGGCGTAAACCTGCTCGTCATCACACTCGCCGAGCCGCAGGGACGCATGACCGCAATCCGTCAGGCCGCGCGCGCGCGGTGGGGAATCGAAACGCTCGTGATCGGCAGCGATCCCTTCGCCTTTGTTGAAATAATCCGCCGGCTGGAGGCTGGCGCGACAGTCGCCCTGCTGATGGACCGCCCGCCGGAAGCGAGCGCAGTGCTGGTGGAATTGTTCGGCAGGACATTTGCCGCCTCGGTTGCCGCCGCCGAACTCGCACGCGCCTCGGGATGCTCGCTCCTGCCCGTTTATCTGCCGCGCACGGAAAAAGGTTACGCCGCGCACATCCTGGAGCCGGTTCCTTACGACCGCGCCGCTTTGCGCTTGCGCGAGGCGCGCCTCGCGCTGACGCGGGAAATCATGCGTGCTTTTGAACCCGCCATTCGCCAATATCCCGACCAATGGTATCACTTCGTTCCCATCTGGCCAAAGTAGCGCGGACTTTCTGTCTGGTCGTGTTCATCGCTTTTTTGCATGAACGGCCCCTCGCCTCCGACGCGAACCCCGAGCTCACCGCGTGGCTCAACTCGCAAACGAACATTCAAACCTGGTCTGCCGAGATCATCCAGACGCGCATGCTGAAGTCATTAACGCAGCCGCTCACGGCCACCGGCCATGTGTGGTTCGCGGCGCCGGACCGGTTTCGCTGGGAACTGGGCGATCCACCGGAAACTATTGCCGTCCGCCGGCCCGATCAACTGCTGGTGATTTATCCAAAACTGAAACGCGCCGAGAAATACCCGCTCACCGGAGATCGACCCGGCCAGTGGCGCGACACGCTGGCGTTGCTCGAAGCGGGGTTCCCCCGGAATCAAAGCGAATTGGAGTCGCGCTTTCACGTCGTTGCGCAGACCACGACCAACGGCGTCCACGAGGTCAGCCTCCAGCCGAGGTCCGCCTCGGCCCGTCGGATGATGCCACAGATCCGGATTGACTTCGCCCTGGACGATTTTTCCCTTCGAGCGACCGAACTCCGGTTCGCCGACGGCTCGATCATGCGGACCGATTTCACCAACGCGGTGTTGAATCCGAAGCTCGACGACTACATCTTCGCGCCGAAACTGGAGAGTGACGTCAAGATCGTCGAACCGCTGAAAAAATGAACGCCTCTCTTTCCGAAGCCATGGCCCGCCTGCCTCACGGCCCCGAGTTCCGTTTCCTTGACCGGCTCGTGAGTCTGGAGCCGGGCGCGAACGGCATCGGAGAATACACGGTGCGCGGTGACGAGCCGTTTCTACACGGGCATTTTCCGGGTGAACCGATGATGCCCGGCGTATTGCTCGTCGAAGCTGCGGCGCAACTCGCCGGCACCGTTGCGCAAAGTGATCCACGAGTCCCGCCCATGCCCGGCTTGAAGCTGACGGCGATCCGTGCTGCAAAAATTACCGGCAGCGCACGGCCCGGCGAGACCATCCGTCTCGAAGCCCGGGTGTTGGGTCGAATGGGGAATCTGGTGCAGGCAGGGGCAACCGCGAGCACCGGAGGGAGAATCGTTCTGCAATGTGAATTGACGTTGAGCGGCGACTCACCTTCGCAGTAGAAACGTTACACGACACGCCACCGGCCCAGGCGGTTGCGGAGTCGATCCAACCGTGCCCGCTGCGCCAACAGCTTCGGAAAATCGGCCAGCAACTGTCGGTAGTCTGGAATTCCGCCCCACGCCGTCACCGTGAACACTTCCAATGCCCTCTTTGAGTTGATGCCGAGTTCGCGATTGCGCCGGAGAAACCGCCGACGAAGCGCGTCCCTCCACGCAGCGTGCGAGCCGGGCGGCTTCAAGTCGTGCCGTCCCACCCAAGGCAGCCATTCCGCTATTTGCGACTGATGGCACCAGCTCATCGCGCACACCTGGTCAAACGCGTCCTCGACTTCGACGGCCAGGTCGTACGCATTCGCGCCGAACATGTAGCCATCGTAAACGTTCAGTATGACCGGCACCTTGCAGGGTTTTGATTTCGTTTCGTCCGCGGGAAATTCGGGCGTGAACGCATGCGGTACATTGATCATGTAAGCGACCTTGCGAATCGTCTCAGCCACGGCGACATGATCGATATGAATGCCCGCCAACGGTTCAGCGGGCCACGGAGGGCAGAAGAGGTAATCCGGCTCGAACTCGCGAATGACCTGCCACAGCGCCGCCAACAAATCGGTGCCCGGTTGCAAACAGGCCTCGCGTGGAACCCGGCCATTCGGATAACGCAATGTGGCAAACTCGTAACCGCCGATTTTCGCGGAGGCCCGTTGCTCCTGCAGCCGCAGTTTTCCGGTCTCCTCCCGCGTCCGGGCATGGTGACCGGCTTTGCCATCGGTGCAGACGATCACTCTGGCGCGCAGTTGATCACCGAGTTTTCGCCTCCACATTTCGAACGTCCCGGCCGCGGTGAACTCGTAGTCGTCGAAGTGCGCGTGGACAAAAAGGATTTTCATGGCGGAACGGGCGCATCGAAACACATCCGCGACGCGACTGCCAGCCGGTTTTGGCATGCGGCCCGAACGAATTCCATGCAAACCCGGCGTGCGTCTTGACTGACCAACCAGAAAAATCTCTGCTCGTCCGCGAGATAATGTTCGGCAGGATTATTGACCGTGTCGATTCGCATTCCGCGAGCCTGCTCCGTGTTCGTGGCTGCGCGCCACCGGAAGGCGGAGGCTTCAAAGGTCCTTCAACAAACTCTTCACACAACGCCGCGCCAAAAACCCTCCGGTCAATGACATTCGCGCAGGAAATTAGCCCCTGGCAGGTGCACCGGAGATTGTGAACTGTCGCGAAGTGGTTTGGCCGCCGCAAAGCGCCGAACCCAAGGTCCGCCCTGCTCGCGCGTTACCGACGGAGCGAACGCCTGGCGTCATGGCAGAGGCCACGGGCAGCAAACGCGACTTACCGCGTGGATGCACATCAAGTCACAAGTCCCACATCCCGAGCGCCGCCACCCCCTTCGTCTTTCAATCTTCGCCATCGTCTTCTTCGCTCTGCCATTTCGGATAAACCTCGGCCCCAAGCTCACCACGTCGAATGAGCTCCTGCAAATCACGAATGATCGTGCGCCGGGCGACCTTGAACTGTCGCGACAGCGCGGAAATATTCGGACGCTCGCCCGCACGCGCGAGCATTTGACGAATTTGCGTCTGGCGGCTCAACCGGTCCGTGGAACGGCTCAGCAAATCCTCCACATCCACGCGCCGGGACCGTTCCAATGCCTCGAACTGCCGCACGACCTCGGCCTCACCGCACTCGGCCAGCGCCGTCTCGACGGTCCGCCGCAGCTCGTTCAAATCCACGGGCTTCGTAATGCAGTAGTGGGCGCGGCGCGGTCCCTGCAGCGCATGGATTTGCTGGTGTGCTTCCAGCGCGCCAGAGACGACAATGATCGGCACATGGGGCAGCAGCTCCTTGAATTCCGCCAGGTAATCGAGGCCGAGTTCTCCCTTCCCCAGGATGTGATCGAGGATGATAAGATTCGGTGGTGTCCTGGCGATCGATTTCAAAGCTTCGCTGGCCGTGTTCACGCGCATGAGTTCATACCGCCCCAGCGCTTCTTCGTAGATCTCATATTGAAGATCGTCATCTTCGACGACCAAAATCCGACGGGTGTTCATGGGCTGATGGAATTTAACCCCCGGAGGGCGGACAAATCAAGTTTCGGTCGTGCGCGCAGCGGGCATCAGGATGGAGAACGTGCTGCCTTTACCGGGCACAGACTCCACCAACAGGCCATAACCCATTTCCTTGGCGATTTCGTACACCATGGACAAACCAAGACCCGTGCCGCGCCGCGTGGAAAACGCCTTCGTCGTAAAAAACGGTTCGAAGATTCGCGGCAGGATTTCAGGCGATACGCCGGAACCCTGGTCCTGGACCGAGATACAGACAAGTGGCGGTCTGGCCGCCGGAGCAAGCACCAGACCTGATGGCGCGTGTTCAAACAGTCCGGTGCGCAGGATGATATCTCCGCGTCCGCTCATCGCGTCGGCGGCATTGAGCACAAGATTGAGCAACATCTGCTGAACCAATTCGGCCACACCTTCGACCGGAGGCAGGTTTGCGGCCAGCTCCAGCCGCAACGTCACTTCCTGCTGGAACTGATCGGTGAGCACGCGTCTGACCTCGGATACAAGGTCGTTCACATCGCACAGTTTCTCTTCGCGACCGGCGCGGCTGATTCCCAACATCGCCTTCACGATTCCCGAACCTTGTTCCACCATCGTCTTGATCCGGTCCACCCGTGTCCTGACCTTCTCGGTGTCGCTGAGGTTTGCCTCGATGATCTGCGCGGAGCCTTTGATGATGGAGAGAATGCTGTTGAAGTCATGGGCGATCCCGGCCGCAAGTGTGCCCAGCGCCCGCATTTTCTGGCTGTGCAGCAACTCCTGGTTCGCGCGTTCCAGCTCCTTGGTCCGTTGCGCGACGATCCGCTCCACCTCGGCATAACTCCGCAACAACCGGAAATGACGGTTGACCGCGAGCCACGCCAGAAACAGCGTCACGACCGCGCCACCGGACACAATCGCGAGCAGGCGTGGCTCAAGAAACCAGGGAACAATCGAAACAAACTCGTGCACTTGAGCCTCGGCCTCTTCGTTCCAATTGCGGTCCATTGCTCGAATGGCGAACCGATGTTTTCCCGCCGGGAGATTGGTAAATGTCGTCGAGGTGTCCGAACCATACGAGGACCACGCGGCATCGTCCAGACGATGCGAGAACAGCAACCGGTCGGGTCGCGTGGCATCCCACTTGTCCCGGCCGCGGAAGTGAAAAGCGACCACGTCGGAAGAATAGACTTCGCCCGGATTCTCGCCGCCGAGGAATGATGAACCGGGCGCATCAAGATCGGCGGAGCGATGATACAAACAAACACCCTTCTCCGTGGCCGCCCAGAGCCCCCCGCGCCGGTCCTGCCAGACATCGAATGTTTCCCTGGCCGCCAGCCCCTCTTCCACACCGTTCGCCACCCACGACCCATCCGCGAATCGATTCAGGCCATTACTGGTCGCGACCCAGATTCCGCCGTCCCTGGCCTTGCACATCGCGCGGATGCGGCCGGCGCCGAAGCGCACGGTCGACCATGTTCGGCCGTTGAACTCGGAGATGATGTCCGAGGTCGCGCACCAGATCCGGCCGGGGCCCGCGTCCATCAATCCCACAACGCGCCCTTGCGGCACATTTCTCGCCTGGATGAAGTTTTTGCTTCTGTTGTCCCACATTCCCAGGCCGAGATTTCCTCCCAGCCATATCGTGCCGTCTTCGGTGGTGCGGAGGAAATTGAACTCGTTCCCCAGAGGCCAGTCCACGTTCGGCTCAAAGAACAGCTCGAAGTTTCTGCCGTCAAATGTCTCAAGGCGAAATTTTTCGGCCGGGTGATTCGCAACTGTCACCGCGCAAAGGGTTCCGTTTTTGAACTCGCCAATGACGGCCCTCACCTCGCGCCCGCCCGGATGAACAGCCGGTGAAAAAAGCTTCCTTCGAGGGTCGAATGACAGGACGTGACCGGCGGCGCTGACGATCAGACCGGCTTCCGGCGAACTGTGGAGGGAACCGAAGGAATCTGCGGCAACCGGGAATCCGGTCGGCCATTTGAACGACTCCGCCTGGCCGTTCCGGAGCGCGACCAATCCGTCCGCTCCCGCGAACCAGAGTCCACCTTCCCGATCCTCGCAAATTCCGAATACGGGTGTCCGGGTTGCGGCCATCTCGGGAGGTACACGCCAGGTTTGCGGCGAATGCCGCACCAGCCCTTCGGTGGTCGCGAGCCAGAAGACGCCGTTGGGTTCCGTGGCAACATCATAATACTGCGGGTTGCGCAACCCGGGAACATGCACTGCGACCCAGTCGCTCCCCTGGCGTTTGAAGAGCGCGCTGCGCGTCGCGGCCCAGACCGTCCCATCCAGGCCGGGCCAGGCGTAGCGAGCTCGTTCTGGCGCGGCGACCGGCACGCCCCAAGTCTGGCCGTTGAAATCAAGGACCACCTTTTTCGCATCCAGCGGGGAATCCGCCACGACCATAACACCCCCCTCGTCGTCTTCGAAAGGGCGCTCCAGGTTTTGGATCTGCCATCCCGGCTCGACTGGAAACTCCAGCCACGGTGACTCGGACGTCAATCGCCGGACCGGGCCCGGCAGTTTTGCGAGCCCCTTGGCACAGGCAACCCAGGCTCCTCCGTCGCGTGACTCGACAATGTCATTGAAACGTCCCAGACCCGTCTCACTGGCCCGGCGAAGAACAATCGTCCTGTTCTGTCCCGAATCAAACTCCAGCAGCCGATCGGGCAACAGCGCCAGCAGATGATCGCGCTCAGCGGGCAGGAGCGGGATGGGACGCACCAGTCGCAGCGCATTGGATTGGTTTTCCGCCCGCACCTCGTTCACCGGATATTCCGTCCACTGGTCGCGCCGGTACTCCATCACGCCGTCCGCGTAAACGGACCAGATCTGCCCGGATCGGCTCTCGTACACCGGGAAGTTCCCGCCTCCCGACATGCGAATGCTGCGCACCTGGAAGCCATCCAGCCAGCTGACCGGCCCGGTGCCATGCTTGGCCCAGACATTGCCGCGCGGACTGATGGTCACTGCGACGACGGACGGTTCCGCCAGCCCGTCGGCAACCCGGTAGACTCGCCAGTGCGATCCTCCTTCCGAGTGACACTGCAACGAGAAGCCCAGTAGAAAGGCCGCCCAAAACGGGGCCCTGCATTCACGCGCCATAATTGTTTTCCACCCGAAGCGGATCGATTCGTGCGGTGTTACGGCTGAACGATTGCCCGGACGCAAAGACGACGCAAGCCAAAGCTGACGCACGCCTGAACCGGAGAAGCGTCCCGCTCATCGAGCTGGTTCGCCAACCAGAGACCGGTCATTCCGGATTGCGGCGGTTGCAATCGTGGCGCGCGTCTTCCAAAAATGCACAAATCAGACCCAGGCCGACACCTTGAAACCAACCTTGCGATTTGCAATTGATGCCGGTGCTGCTAGACTTCAGAATCCTTTGGAAGCAAAAGAACCGATCATGCAATCGAACCCCGGCCACGTCTTCGCTGCAAGACTGGTCGGTTGTCTGTTTCTTTCATGGCTCGGCGGCTGTTTCGCTTCAGCAGAATCTGCACGCGCCGTTCCACGGTTCGCAACCCGAGCAGAGGTGTCTTTTCGCAACGACGTGATGGCAGTGTTTTCAAAGGCCGGGTGCAGTGCCGGCACATGTCACGGCAATAAAAACGGCAAAGGCGGATTCAAACTCTCGTTGCGCGGACAGGATCCAGACCTTGATTACGTCACGTTGACGCACGACGTTTTCGGACGCCGTGTCAACTCATTCGAGCCGGAGCAAAGCCTGATTCTGCTCAAGCCAACCGCGCAGGTCGCACACGAAGGCGGGCTGCGCTTCGAGAAGGGCTCGGAGGAATACGAAATCCTTCGTCGCTGGATCGCCGCAGGAACCCCCAACGACCTCGAGTCCGCGCCAAGGTTGGAAAAGATTGAAGTTACGCCGATGGAAAAAGTCCTGATCGAACCTGCCGGCAGAGTGCAGTTGCAGGTCCGAGCGAACTTTTCGGACGGCACGGGTCGTGACGTTTCTTCAACGGCCGTGTACGAGCCGGCAAGCAGCCTCGCTAAAGTCTCGCATGATGGACTCGTTGAGCGGCAGGGCTTCGGTGAAACGACGGTGCTGGTCCGCTACCTTCACTGTCAGGAACCGGTGCGCCTGGCCTTCGTGCCGGCGCGGCCCGGCTTCGTATGGAAAGGAACGCCCGCCAACAATTACATTGATGAACACATTTTCGCCAGATTGCGAACGCTTCGCATGAACCCATCCGAGCCGTGCTCTGATGAAGTGTTTCTGCGGCGGGCCGATCTCGATTTGCTGGGCCTATTGCCGACGGCGGAAGAGGCGCAATCATTCGTCGCGGACAAGCGACGTGATAAACGGGCGCGCCTGATCAATCAATTGCTTGATCGACCCGAGTTCGCGGATTTCTGGGCGCTGAAGTGGGCGGACCTGTTGCGCGTCGAAGCCCACTCACTCGACCAGAAAGGAGTGCAGAATTTTCATCACTGGATTCGGCGGAGCATTGCAGAAAACAAACCCATCGACCAGTTTGTCCGCGAGCTCGTGACCGCGCGCGGCAGCACGTACGACAGTCCTGCGGCGAATTTTTACCGGCCAAACCGCGACCCGGGCGCGCGCGCCAGGGCTGCCGCGCAAGTCTTCCTCGGCACACGCCTGCAATGCGCCGAGTGTCACAATCATCCCTCGGATCGTTGGACACAGGACGACTACTACGACTGGGCCGATCTGTTCGCGCGCGTGCGCTACAAGGTTATTGAGAACAAACGTGAAATCAGCAGCGACGAGCATGAATGGAACGGCGAACAGATCGTGTTTGTTGCTCGTGAAGGCTCGGTGAAAAACC
>DATNDF010000368.1 GCA_035607015.1 Candidatus Angelobacter sp.
AGTGCCGGGAAATCCGCCAGCATCAGCTTCCACTGGACCGCGTGTCCTCCGTTGTCGAACGAAATGCGGCGGTGCGGCACGAGGTGCCGGACATAAGGGAGGTAATCGGAAAAATAAGCCAGCGATTCGGCGTTCCGCAGTGCGAACACCAGCGGTTCGACCGTGTTGTCGAAACTGACGAGTCGAACTGCGCATTCGAGCCCGCGCGTGGCCCGCAACACCGTCAATGCGTTGGCTGCCGCGCCGAGGCCCACGTCCCAGATGACGAACTCGCCGGGATGACCGCGGATCCGTTCCACCAGGCGAAGTTGTTTGACGTAGAGAGCTTCCGCTTCGGCTACCGGCCCGATTACCGGATGAAATGTTTCGCGATGGGCAAGCGAATGCACGCTGTGAACGCCGTTCGCCAGCCGCACGAGTTTGTAACCGGATGACTGCATTGGCCTGCACGCTAACAAACCGCCGTTTCAAAGCAAGCGACGGCAGGCTTGACGCGTGTTCGCCTCAAACCTACGCTTTCACGCTCACGGCTCCGCGGCAGTCGGTCCCGGACGGGACGAACGCGGGGCTTTCGCATCGAAAGGAATGATTGTGAATGTGACGGTTGAGAATCTGGGTCCCTGCAAAAAGTTGCTGCGCGTCGAGGTGGAGGCGCCTGCGGTGGACGCCGCGCTTGAAGAGATCACGCACGATTACCAAAAGCAGGTCCGCCTGCCCGGGTTTCGGCCCGGGAAAGCGCCGCGACATCTCGTAATCAAGGCCTACGCTCCGCAGATTGATGAGGAAGCAAAACGAAAACTGGTTTCCGAGGGGTACCGCAAGGCCCTGTCCGACCAGAAACTGCGCGTGGTCGGGCAGCCGGACATCGAGGAAATCCAATTCGCCAAGGGCCAGCCCTTCCAGTTTGCCGTCACGCTGGAGACCGCGCCGGAGTTTGAACTTCCCGAATACAAGGGGTTGCCTGTTACACGAGAAATGGGCGTGGTGACGGAAGAGGACATCGAGCGGGCGTTGAACGTCCTGCGGGAACAGCGCGCCACTTACGTGGACATGGCGCGCGAAGTCAAAGAGGGCGATTTCGTCGTGGTCAACTACACCGGATTGTGCGACGGCAAACCAATCACGGACACGGCACCGACCGCCCGCGGGTTGACGGAGAAGAAAGATTTTTGGCTGCATGTGGCGAAGGATTCGTTCATTCCCGGTTTCACCGAACAGCTGATCGGGGCGAAAGCAGGCGAGAAGCGAACGGTGAACGTGGATTTTCCCGCCGATTTCGTCGCCAAGGAACTGTCGGGAAAGAAGGGCGTTTACGAAGTCGAGATTGCACAGGTGAAGGAAAAGGCATTGCCGGAACTGAACGACGAGTTTGCCCGTTCATTTGGCGCGGAGGACACGGCCCGGCTTCGCGAGGGGGTGCGCGACGACCTCCAGAACGAGCTGAATTTCAAGATCAAACGCGGTGTGCGCGACCAGCTCGTGCGAGAGCTGCTGAAACGCGTCACCTGCGAGCTGCCGGAATCGATCGTGTTGAACGAGACGCGCAACGTCGTTTACGACATCGTGCGGGAAAACCAGCAGCGGGGCGTGCCGAAGGACGTCATCGAGAAACAGAAGGACGAAATATTTTCGGGGGCCAACAACAGCGCGAAGCTCCGCGTCAAGGCGGCGTTCGTCCTGGGCCGCATTGCGGAGAAGGAAGGCATCAAGGCGGACCAGAAGGAGATCACGCAACGCATTCTGCTGCTGGCGGACCAGTATCAGATCAAGCCGGAACAGATGATCAAACAGTTGCGCGACCGGAACGGCTTCGGGGAAATCGAGGAGCAGATTGTGTCGGCCAAGGTGCTCGATTTTCTGGAGTTGAATGCGAAGGTCGAAGAAGCGTTGCCGACCGCCACCCCGCCGGTCGCCTGAGTCAAATGCACTTTGTCCCGCGGCGCGGAAGGAATCCTTTTTCTTCGCGATCTATTGCGCGCGGCCGAATTTTTTCTCGAGCTCACGATAATTCATTTCGATCAGCGTTGGGCGACCATGCGGACAGGTATAAGGCATGGCGCAGTTGCGCAGGTCGTTCAGGAGGTTGTCCAACTCGGGTCCGGCCAGCGGGTCATTGGCCTTGACGGCGTGGCGGCAAACCGTCTTGGCCACCGTCTGTTCTCCCAGGCGGAAGGAGTTCACTTCCCGTCCGGCGGCAACCAGTTCATCGATCAATTCCAAAACAAAGCGGCGCGAATCGGCGACCTTCACGAAGGGCGGAAGCGCGTCGAGCAGGAACGTTCGGTCGCCAAATTCGCTCAGCCCGACCCCCAAACGGCCCAGCACCGGCAGGTGCTCGCGCAGGAACTGCCCGTCGCGAAGCGGCAGTTCGACCGTTTCCGGCAGCAGCAGACGCTGCGACGGCGCATCGCCGTGCTCCAGACGGCGAAGCATCTGTTCGTAGAGAATCCGCTC
>DATNDF010000369.1 GCA_035607015.1 Candidatus Angelobacter sp.
CGGTGCGCCTCGGGGATTCCAATCAGTTGCGCGTCGGCCAGCTCGCCATCGCGATCGGCAATCCGTACGGTTTCCAATACACAGTCACGTCGGGCGTGGTGAGCGCGCTGGGCCGGTCGTTTCGGGCCGGGTCGGGCCGGCTCATGGATAATCTCATCCAGACGGACGCGGCGTTGAACCCGGGCAATTCCGGCGGGCCACTGGTCAATTCGCGCGGCGAAGTCATCGGCGTGAACACAATGGTGATTCTGCCGGCGCAGGGCTTGTGCTTCGCCATCGCCATCAACACGGCGAAATACATTGCAGGCTGGTTGATCAAGGACGGCGTGATCCGGCGCAGTTACATCGGCGTGGGCGGCCAGACGGCGAAGATCCATCGGCGTGTCGCGCGGCACTACAATCTGCCCGCGGAGACGGGAATGCTTGTGGTCGGCGTCGAGCCCGGCAGTCCCGCGAGCCGCGCCGGTCTGCGCGAGGGCGACATCGTGATCGAATTCGCCGGGCAGGCGATCGCGGGCATTGACGATTTGCACAAGCAACTCACCGGCGCGCACGTCGGCGTGCGTTCGCCGCTCACAATTCTTCGGCACACGGAGAAGTTGACGCTGGAGATCGTGCCAGCGGAGTCGGCATCGAGGGCCCGCTAAGCTCGAGCGTGGCAGGTCCGACTTCAAGGCAGGCAAGGACGCAAAGGCGTCTTCCCGCAGTTCAGTCAGGGCGAGAAACCAACGAAACGAAACGCGCCGATAAACTCATTCCGAACCTGTTGAACTCCGATGCCAAGTAGCCGGTTTGGGACCGTCCACGTTGGCAAAGGCAGGCCGGCGAAAGCGCACGCCTTTCGAAAAAACTTCTTGCGATTTCATTCAATAACTTCTTTGTTCTTGCGTCAGAATCCTTGTGCCGGAACTCCGCTTATGAACAGGATCATTTCGACGCCCGCGTTGGCGTGTCTTCTTCTCGCGATGCTGATAGCCGGCTCGCGGGCGGCTGACGCCGCATCGGAGACGCCGATTTTCAAGGATAAAAATCTGGAGAAGGCGGTCCGCAAGTTTGTCTTTGAAAAGCGCGATAACGACAGGCCGATCGTCGAAGCCGACGTGGTCAATCTTTCCACCATCCAGGGCGTCGGCATGGCGATCACCGATTTGTCCGGGCTTGAAAAATGCGTGAACCTTGCCTCGCTCGATTTGTCGAAGAACAAACTCAAAAGCCTCGCGCCGCTCAAGGGGCTGGCCAAGCTGCAATACCTGAACCTCGCCGGCAATCTGGTCGATGACATCACGCCGCTCGCCGCCGACGCCGCGTTGCAGTATGTCGAACTGTCGAACAACCGCGTGAAGGACCTGAAACCGCTGAGTGGCCTGACCAATCTCGCGTCGCTTTATCTGGCCAGCAATCAGATCACCGATATTTCGCCGATTGTGAAGCTGCCGCGGATGGCGTCATTGTATCTCGACGACAATCACATCAAGAGCCTTGCGGGCATCGGAAACCTGGGCGGCCTCACGACGTTGTCGTTGAGTCGCACGACGGTCTCGGATCTCGCGCCGCTCGACGGGTTGACCAACCTTTTTTACCTTTTCCTGGAAAACAACAAGATACGGGACCTGACGCCACTGGTGAAAATGGCGAAAAAGGACATCGACGGCGAGAAGCGGTTCGCGCCGTTTCTGAACCTTTACATCAAGGGCAATCCGGTGAAGAGCGGTCAAAAATCCCAACTAAAAGATTTCGGAGTCCGGTTGAACGACTAAACTCGCGTTATTATGAAAAACCTCATGGCGGTAACGGCATTGTTTTCTTTTGCCGTCTGGCAGGGCAGCGCGGCGGACAAAGTTGAATTTGCCAAACAAATCCGGCCGATCATCGAACAAAACTGCGTCAAATGCCACGGCCCGGAAAAACAAAAGGGCAAGCTCCGCCTGGACTCGAAGGAAGCGGCGATGAAAGGCGGCAAGGACGGCGTGGTGATCGTCGCCGGGAACGCCGACAAGAGCGAGCTGGTTCGCCGGATCAGCCTGCCGAAGAGTGACGATGATTTCATGCCGAGCGAAGGCGATCCGCTGGCGAAGGAACAGCTGGCCTTGATTCGCGACTGGATCAACGGGGGCGCGGAATGGCCCGAAACCGCCCAGGCGGCAAAACAACCCGAGCCGTCGAATCCCCTGGCGGGACTGCCCGCGGACTTCAAGGCGGGGCCAAACGAGGCTAAAGCAGCCACGAAGCTGGCGCAGCTCGGCGTTGACTTCCGGCCGGTCGCGATGAACACGCACTGGACGGAGGCGAACTTCCGTCCGCAGGGAACCAGCGTCAACGACTCCGCGATAGCGTCGCTGAGGGACCTCGCAAGCCTCACGGATTTGAACCTGGCAAATACGAAGATCACCGACGCCGGGCTGGCGGCCATCGACGATTTGACGAATCTGACCCGGCTGCACCTTGAGTTGACGCCCATCACGGACGCCGGACTGGCGCACTTGAAGAAGCTGACCAACCTCAATTACCTGAACCTGTACGGCACGGCCGTCACGGACGCGGGTCTTGAAAACCTCAAAGGACTCCACAACTTGAAGCATCTCTATCTGTGGCAAACAAAAACCACCGAGGGCGGCGTCAAGCAACTGAAGGAGGCATTGCCGAACGCGGAGATTTCAACGGGCGCGGAACTCAATACAATGGTCAAAAAAGAAGGCGACGGGAAGAAGGAGGAAAAGAAGGAAGAGAAGAAGTAGGCACATTCGGGAACGGTCAGGCTCGGGCCGCAAGAAGCCCCATTGCGGGTCGCGTTTCGAATCCCCGATCCAGTCCCAGGTTGATTCGACCGTCCTTGCGGGCACCTTACTCTGTATTTCAGTGGACGGGTTTTCAGAGGCCGGACGACGAACAACAAAGCTGCCGCGTTGTGGATCGACCAGCTCTGCGCGATGCAGGTAGCAACACCTCCTTTCAGCCGGCGCATTGTTCCAAAACCCCGACTCTTGCGCCGGTGCCGTTTCTTATGAATAATCGCCGCGCCATGCCCGCTCCATCAACGCCCAGCCAAAGCGCCGAGGATTATCTGGAACGAATCCATGAATTGATCGAGGAGAAGGGTTACGCGCGTGTCGTGGACATCGCTTCGTCGCTGGAGGTGAAGCAGGCGTCAGTTACCAGCATGGTGCAGAAGCTCGGCGATCTGGGTTACCTGAATTACGAAAAATACCGCGGCCTGGTACTCACCGAAAAAGGCAAAAAAGTCGCCACGAACATCCAGAGGCGCCACGAAACGCTGTCGCGCTTTTTTTCCCTGTTCGGCCTCGATGCCAAAACCCAGAAACTGGACATTGAAGGCATCGAGCATCATCTCAGCCCGGAAACGGTCGCAGTTCTGGCCGACCTGGCGCGGTTTTTCGAGGAAAGCCCTGACACGCTGAAGCAGTTTCTCAAGTCCCGCAAGCTGGTGAAGTAACCGTTCCGTTCGAACGCACCCTCCCGGAAATCATGCCTGTTGACTGGCCTGCTCTCCTGCAGATTGCGCGAGTCGAGGTGAACAGCGTTGTCCGTTCATTGCCACGCGATTTGCGCGCTGAAGCCGGACGCCTTCCCGTAATTCTGGAAAGACGCCCTGACCGCGCGCTCCGGCAGGATGGGGTCGGGCCGGACACGCTTGGATTGTTCATTGGCGAGCCGTTCTCCGAAACCGGCATGACGACGGCGCCGTTGCCCGCGCAAATCATCCTGTTTCTTGAGAACATCTGGGACGCGGCCGGTGCGGAGGAGCGGGTTTATCGCGAGGAGATTCGCGCCACCTTTCTGCATGAACTGGGTCATTACCTCGGCCTGGACGAAGGTGATCTGGAAGAGCGCGGACTGGAATAGGCCTCTCCACGTGCTTTTCAACCCTCGTCGCCAAATTTTTGTTTTCACCCGCTCAACAACCGGTAAGATGTCGCTCCGGCTTCCCTCACAATGGATTTGAGTCGGGTTGAATAACACCAGGTGTTTTATGGCAAAAGCGATGATGCGGGCGGTCGGAGTCGTCCCGGGCAAACGCGAGGTGCGGTTGATCGAGCATGAGGCGCCGAATGTTTCCGCCGCAAACCAGGTCAAAATCCGATCCCTCGAAGTCGGCGTGTGTGGCACCGACCGCGAGATCTGCACGTTTGTTTATGGCGCGCCGCCGGTCGGATTCGACTATCTCGTGCTCGGCCACGAATCACTGGGTGAAGTTGTCGAGGTGGGTGCCGGCGTTTCGCATCTCAAGCCCGGCGATCTGGTGGTGCCCTCGGTCAGACGTCCATGCGCGCACGAACGTTGCCTGCCCTGCCGCGAGGACAGACAGGATTTCTGTTTCACGGGCGATTTTACGGAGCGCGGCATCAAAATGACCCACGGCTTCATGACCGAGTACTACGTGGAGCAGGAAAAGTTTCTCACTTACGTCCCCGCGGAATTACGTGACGTCGCCGTGCTCGTCGAGCCGCTCACGGTCGCGGAAAAGGGTCTCGCCCAGGTGCGCAAGGTACAGCAGCGGCTGCCCTGGGTCGCGCCCGGCACACCGCCCGATCAAATCGGCGAGGGCAAGACCGCCGTAGTGCTGGGCGCCGGGCCGGTCGGCATTCTGGGCGCAATGGTGCTGCTCATAAACGGCTTCAAAACCTTCGTTTACTCGCGCTCAAAGGCGCCCAATCCGAAGGCCGAACTCGTCGAATCCATCGGGGCAAAATATATTTCGTCCGAAGCAGAGACCGTGGACCAGCTTGCGGAACGAGTCGGGAGCATCGACCTTGTTTACGAGGCCGTCGGCAAGGCGAAAATATCCTATGACGTGTTGCGGATTCTTGGATTGAACGGCATATACGTCTTCACGGGCATTCCCGCGCCCAAGCCGGCCATCGACGTTGAAGCCGACGTCATCATGCGCAATCTCGTTCTGAAAAATCAGGCCGTCGTTGGCACCGTCAATGCCGACCGCGAGGCTTTCGAAGGCGCGATTCGCGACCTCGGCATTTTCCTGAAACGATGGCCCACCGCTGTCCGCTCGCTCATCACGGGCCGTTACAAGATTGACCAATATCGCGATCTGTTGCTGGGCAGGGCGACCGGCATCAAGAACGTGATCGCGCTGGCTTGAGCGATTTCGAGTTCTCCCGGATTGAATTGAACATGATCAAAAACTGGATTGACGCTTCCGTCCCGTTGCACACCGGCATGGTCCACTGGCCTTCCGATCCTTCGGTGCATTTCGAGCGGTTCGCCGATATGAAGAAAGGCGCCGTCTGCAACGTGTCGAAGATGGACCTGTGTTGCCACGCCGGAACGCACATGGACGGCCTCATCCATTTCATCAGGGACGGCGCGCCGCTGGACACAGTGCCCTTCGATGCCGTCATCGGCCCGTGCCGCGTGATTGAGATCGGGGACGATGATTCGGTGAAACCGGCCGAACTGAAAAAGCACAAACTCCGGAAGGGCGAACGCGTGCTGCTCAAGACCCGCAACTCGAAACGCGAGTGGTGGAACGAAACCTTCGACACGAAGTTCATTCACATTTCGCAGCAGGCGGCCCGGCACATGGTGGAGTGCGGCATTCGCACGATCGGAATCGATTACCTCTCCGTCGGCGGCTATCAGCGTGACGGCGTCGAATGCCATCAGGTTCTTTTGGGCGCGGGCATCTGGATCATCGAGGGACTGAATCTGACGAAGGTGAAGGCGGGCAGATACGATCTGATCTGTCTGCCGGTAAAGATCCGCGACAGCGACGGCGCACCGGCGAGGGCTGTCCTGCGCGCAAAGTAGGGCGGGCGTAACGCCTGGCTTCGATTACGCCATCTGCCCGCGCGTCACTCCGAGCTGATTCAGCAGCTTCAATTCACGCCAGAGTTGCGTGCCGGCGATCTCCCCGCGCAGCAGTTGACGATACTTCACAATCGTCCGCTCGACCTGCTCGGGCGTTTCGTTCACGAACTCGACGCGAAACCGCCGCGCGCCCAACGCGAACAGGCGCGACACGAATTCCGCGCCGGTCTGGGCGAGCGCATTGAACACCGTGTTGCGGCAGCCAACGTCCGCCTTGAGCGGATGCAGCGCGCCAACCCGGTCGCGCAATTCCACAGCATGCCTGTCGCAAGGCCGGCCGCAGTCGCGAAAATCCCTCCCCTTCGAGAGGAAGGCGCAGAAGACGCAGTGCTCCATGTGAAACATCGGCATGTGCTGGTGAATCGTGATCTCGAACCACCCGGGCGGCGCGTTCTGAAGGAGCGCTTCAAGCTGTGCGATGTTCAGATCGTAGGACGCGGTCACCCGCTCCAGGCCGGAGCATTGGACGAAATACCCGGCAGTGAGGGGATTGGCCACGTTGAGCGAGAAATCCCCGATGCGACGGCAGTCGGCAAAGAACTTCAAATGATCGTAATTCCGAACCAGATAACCGTCGGCATCGCAGGAACGGACCAGTTTGAGAATCCATTCCTCGCCGGTTTTGAAAATGCGCGGCGGGGCGACCCAAATCGACCGCTGGGAACTGGAGGTTGAAGGTTGAAGTTTCTGTCCTCCATCCGCCCTGCGAAACAGAGTGACCGCCTCGCGATATTTCTTCGGGTCTTCAAACTCACAGTAGATTGTTTCCACGCCGCTGCGCACCGCGGCTTCGAGCTGTGGCAGGTCACGGACGAGAGCGATGAGTCCGGCATCTGCCGGACCGTGGTTGCACCCTTCAGGTTGCGCGAAGGGACGCAAGCTGAAGCCCGCGGCGGCATCCTTATTTAGCGTCCACCTTTTCGGGTGCGCGCGCAGCGTCTCGAGTTGCGCGATCGCCTCGCGCCGCAGCCGGTTTAACTCGCTGACCGGCAGCATCACGTCGCCGTCGAGGAGATTCTGCAGTCCGTCGAGTTTGAATGGAGATCCACCCAGGCGGCCGAGTTGTTCACGCAATCGACCAGTCGAGAGCGGCTGCTTTCCGGCCTTGGCCAGCGGCATCGCGGATGCGGCCTGAACGACGTGGCCGGCTTCATCACGAACAACGAGCGTCAACGACCGGCCGGCGCGCCCGTGAACTTCCATTTGAATCGGCCGTTGGAACTTCGGTTGGCTGCCTTCGAATGTCTTGCGCAGGCGGCGATCCAATTCCGGATCGCTGGTCTTCCATACCTTGTCGCCGACGTGGATGCGCGAGAAGTCAACGTGGCCGCGTCCGAATCGCAGCTCTGCGGTCAGGAAGTCCCTGACTTCGGATCCCGGGTTTCGGACTTCATAGACCCTCCCGCCTTCTTCCCGTTCTTCCGGATGCCCGGCGTCGAACACGACGCCGTCGCCCGGCTTGAGCGGAGCGCCCAGGCTCACAAAAACGCTTTCATTCTGGACGCGCGTCACTTCGCCGAGGTGCACACCGCGCTTCTTGCCGAACCGCGCATGGACGAGTTTCTGATTGTCGATCCCGCGGAACCAGCCGGTGTACAGACCGCGCGAGAAGGCCATCTCCATGTCATAAAGCGACCCGTCGGAAATCCTTCCGAATTCCACGGAACTCGCGGCCGCGACCTTCAGATTACGCGGATCCGGTGACCCCGCGGGCAGGGAGCGCAAGCCGGAGTCTGCGGCAATAGCGTTGAGCGCTTCTCGATAGACACGCGTGATGTTCGCAACGTATTCGGGCGATTTGAGCCGGCCCTCGATCTTCAACGACACCACGCCGGCGCGGACCAGGTCCGGCAACACTTCCAGCCCGGCGAGGTCCTGCGGACTGAGCAGATAGCGTTTGTCACCGAGCGCAACGGGCTGGCCGTCGGAAATCAAATCGTAGGGCATCCGGCAGGCTTGCGCGCATTCGCCACGATTGGCCGAGCGACCGCCCAGCGCTTCGCTGGTAAGACACTGGCCGGAATAGGCGACGCACAATGCGCCGTGGACGAAGACCTCCAAGGGAAGCTGCCTGACGATGGTTGAGTGTTGAGAGTCGCCAGCGAGGGCTGTTTGGATTTTTCCAATTTCATTAAGAGAACATTCACGGGCAAGAACCACGAGATTGCAGCCCAGGTCGCGGGCAAATTCGACGCCGCCCGCGCTGGTGATGGTCATCTGCGTCGAGGCATGAACTGGAAAATCCGGTGAGAGCCCGCGGATCAGGCGGCAGATGCCGATGTCCTGGACGATGGCGGCGTCCACACCGGCGGCAATGATGATCCGCAGGTGTTGTTCGGCCTCCGCCATTTCATTCGCGAACACAAGCGTGTTGAAGGTGACGTAGCCTTTGACTCCACGACAATGCAGGAACTCCATCAGCTTCGGCAGATCGGCTTCGGAGAAATTGTGCGCCCGCATCCGGGCGTTGAATTTTTCCAGGCCGAAGTAAATTGCGTCGGCGCCATTCTCTACCGCGGCCCTGGCGCATTCCCAATCACCGGCCGGGGCGAGCAACTCCGGAATGCGGGGCAGGTCGTCCAGGGGTGGGATCTCGTTGGGCACCGAAACCGGACTGGTCTGGCCGCTGTTCATCAGAGAATCAAAAACTAACTGACTAGGCCGCACGACACAAAGTCTATTCTGTCCTTGGTGCCTTTGGTCCGTGGTGGTTTTATCAGGTCATGCGCGTATTGATCGTTGGCTGCGGTTACGTCGGGCTGCCGTTGGGAGTGGAACTGGCGAGGCAGGGCCACCAGGTGTTCGGCGTCCGTCGAACGAACGCGGCGGAAGCCGGATTGAAGGCTGGCGGCATTCACCCGCTCGTTGCTGACATCACGAGGCCGGAGGACCTGGCAACATTGCCCGCCCCCTTCGACTGGGTCGTGAACTGTGTTTCCTCGGTGAAAGGTGGCGTCGAGGAGTATCGCCACGTTTACCTGAATGGGACCCGCAATTTGATCGAATGGCTGGCGGCGTCGCCCCCGAAGAAGTTCGTTTACACGAGCAGCACCAGCGTTTACGGGCAGGCCGACGGTTCGCTGGTCAAAGAAACGAGCGTAACCGAACCGGCCAGCGAAACGAGCAGGATTCTGGTGGAGACGGAAAAATTTCTGCTCGCCGCCGCGCAGGAGAAAAAATTCCCCGCCGTCATTCTGCGCGTCGCGGGCATCTACGGGGCGGAACGCGGTCACTTATTCCAGCAGTATCTGAAGAACGAAGCAAAGATTGCGGGAAAGGGCGAGCGTCTCATCAACATGATTCACCGCGATGATCTGGTGGGCGTCATCATCGCCGCGCTGAAGAATGGCCGCGCCGGGGAAATTTACAACGCGGTGGACGACGAACCGGTCGCGCAGATCCATTTCTTCCGTTGGCTTTCCGAGACCCTCGGGAAATGGATGCCGCCGTTTGCCGCCGAGGCTGACAACGGGGATCGCAAACGCGGCGTGACCAACAAGAAGGTTTCAAACCGCAAACTGAAAATGGAACTTGGCTATGCGTTCAAGTATCCCACGTTCCGGCAGGGTTACACGGCGGAGATCCTGCGGCTTGAGCGCGAGGGGAAGCTGGACATCGGGTTGGAATCCCGGCAGGACCTTTCTTGAGCTAGAAATTAAAGAGTCGCTGCCGGCTTTGTTTGGATTTGCCAACGGTGAGAAAAAACGAGCTCCAAGAAAAAAGCAGTGGGGGCACGCACATGAAAGCGCTCTCGGCTGGAGTAGGCAGTCCATCAAACCACGATTCCGGTAAAACGTCAGCGGGGAAGAGCCACCAAAAACAAGTCCACAGAAAAAAGACCGTGACTGGAATTACAATGGAGAACAGGGTATGCCGAGGAAGCCATGGGCGCCCGCGCACCCGCCAGTGCCGTGCAACAGACAAGGTGATTGCGAGGTGTGATGCGAGATAGAGGCAAGCCATGACAGGTATTTTACGCCGCCAGGTTACGGCATTGCGAACTCAGTTTCAACTATTCAACCGGAATAGCGGGAGAAATTATTCGATGGCCAGGACTTGTTGAGACTCGAGACGAAAACGCCACCGACCATTGTTCTTTAGCCCACCCGAAAGGAGATCCGCGCAATGAGATCGCGACCGAAACTGTGCTGAAGGCGGTCGAGGATTTCCTTGCGGCGGTAACGGACGATTTCGCTCAACCAAACGCTGCTGTCCACCGTGACGAAGAGCGTGCCCTTGTGCAATCCGGTCGGCTGCGCGTGTGCTGTGAGGTTTGGATCAATGAGGTTGTTCCAGACCCGCACGATTTCCGCCTCGGCGCGTCGGCGGTCAAGGCCGAGGTTCGTGAGTACGCGGGGCATCACGTCGGCGACCGGTTGGGCGCGCAACGCCCGGGCCCTTTCCAGCGGCGCGGTGTCCAGGCCCCGCCATTCGGCAAGCGCGCGCTGCCGCGGTCCGGCCCTGGGCGGACCCAACGGGGGTACGTGTCGCGGGGGGAATCTCAGGGACTGTCCGGGGTTGCTCATGTGTGGCCGCACAACGATGGCGAAACAGCGGCGGGAATCAAGCCCCGGCCGCGGCCGCGGAGGCCGGCACCGGTTCCGCCTTTTGCGAGACGTGTTCGTCGAGCACCAGCACGCCGTGCGGGGGCAGGTCGTAGTTTCCCTGCAACGTCGAGCCGGTCAAAAAATCGTGCATCGGCTTGTAGAACTGGATACGCACCGACGAATTCTGATGGTTGAGCAGAAAATAAATTTTGGTGTCCTCCTTCTGGCGCAGGCTGACTTCCACGGTGTCGGGCACCTTGAGCAGCGGATAGAGGTTGCACAATTGTCGCAGCCAGACAATGAGGTCGTAGTAAAAATGCTGATGGCTCATTGTGCCGATGTAAATCGCCTTACCGTTGCCGAAGGTGTTCATCGTCATCGCCGCCCGGCCGGCGTAGAAGTCCTTCGCGTAGGTCGCCAGAATCTGGCATTCCTTGGGCTCGATGAGGTCGCACCAGAGTCTCGCGGGATGCAGGTGGCTGGTGGGGAACGCGCCCTTGAACGTGAGATGATTCTCCTCGCCAGGCGGCAGCGGGTCGAACTCGAGCACCTCCAGGCCGAACAAATCGGTCAGGTCATGCGGGTAGCCATTGTCGGGCGCGATGTGGTGTTCGTCCACCAGCCCGGTGCTGAACGTGCTGATCAGTGTGCCGCCGTTCTGCACGTAAAGCTTGAGCAGGTCCGCCTCGCCGCCCGCGAGCAGTTTCATTGACGGCGCGATGACCAGTTTGTATTTCGACAGGTCCTCGGTGGGCCGCGCAAAATCCACGGGAATGTTCCGGTCATGGAGGGCGTTGTAGAAAAGCTGGAGGTGTTCGCGCTGGTTGAAATAACGGTTCGGCTGGGGGCCGGTCTGCATCGACCATTCGTTTTCGTGGCTGAACAGGATGCACACTTCCGCCACGACCCGGGTGCCCTCAAGCGCCGGCGTGAGCAGCTTGATCTCGTCACCGATGTGGCTGATTTCCCGGTAAACGCGGTTTTCGCCGCGGCCGTCGTGCGTGAGGACTCCGCCGTAGAATTTTTCCGAGCCGAGGCGCGCCTGGCGCCACAGAAAGTAGAGCAGGCCCGTCGCGCCGCGTGAAATCGCCTGGTAGGTGAACAGCCGGACGATGCCCGGGCGGACCAGGGAATTGACCTCCTGCCAGTTCACGTTGCCGGCCTTCTGCTCGACGACCCAAAAACCGCTGTTGGCCCCGCCCGGCGTCCTGATGTTCGATTTCTTCAGCGAGCGGAGCATGTCAATGCCACAGGCGTTTTCGGCGGACTTGCTCTTGATGGTGGCGTTGCTGTCCACGCCGACGTAATCCAGCACGCTGGCCACGTCGAAATGGTCGAAGCTGCGCGTGAGCGCACGGAGGTTGTTCGTGACCGCGACTCCCGGCGTCAACTCGTGAAGCAGATCCGCCTGCATCTTCACGAAGGCGACGATCGTGTCGCTCGAAAAGCGCATCCAATCGAGCAGTAATGCCGGGTTATAAACCGTCGGTGTCTGCATCGGCATCGGCACGTCTTCGAACCGGGTCACGAGCTGCGCCCAAAACCGCGTGCCCATGAATTCGTTGAGGCGTTCGACGGTTTCGTATTTTGCCTTTAACCACGCGTGCCAGTCCCGGCGCGTCTCCTCGTTGAACGAGGCCTCGGTGTTGTGGCCGCCAATGCCGTTGTCGATCTGCCACGCGATCAGTTGCGGATGTTTGCCGAGCGCCCCGGCCAGTTCGGTGATTATTTTTTTGCAATGATCCCAATAGACGCTGCTGTTCATGCAATAGGCCTTGCGAGTCCCTTCGTGCTTGAGCAGGCCGCGTTCGTCGAGCGGGAGGATTTCCGGATGCTTTTTCGCGAGCCAGATGGGCGGGGCGGCGGTCGGCGTGCCCAGCATGATCTGGATACCGGCGTTGCCCATCACGTCCATCGCGCGCTTCATCCAGGCAAAATCGTATTTTCCTTCCTCCGGTTCGTAGAGGCCCCAGGCAAACTCGCCCATCCGCACCACATTGATTCCGGCGGCGACCATCAACTCCGCGTCACGCTGCCAGCGGGATTCTGGCTCTTCGGGACTGCCTGCGTAAGGATAAACCCAATGCTCCGGATAATAATCGGTGCCGAAATACATAGGCGTTCTTGGGCTGGATTTGACCCGATTCTAAATCGCCGTCCCAAGGGCGCAACGACAAAATGGCGTCAGAATCGCGGATGAATGCGCTGGGACACCCGGGTTTGAAGCAACACGGAGAGCGCGACGCAAACGGGCAACCGGATGTTGCGAAACGCCCGTCGCTTCTCGACTGCTCCGCCGGGGCAGGTCCCGCGTGCTTGAAAATCTCCGAGAAACTTTGCGGCGCCGCGGCAGCATCTTGCGTTTGAGGTTCAGGCAGTCGGCGGGGTTTGCGCGCGTCACCATCGCCATTTAACAACGAACTGCTACACTATCACCATGCAGCCACTGGCGCCGCCTGACACGTTCCATCTGTCCGCTGCGGTCGGCTGGTTGGAACTGGGCGACGCGCGCGAAGCCGTGGTCGAGTTGACGAAGATAACGCGGGCTTTGCAATCGCACCCGGATGTCCTGGAAATCCGCTGGCTGATCCACGCACACGAGGAAAACTGGGAGGAGGCGCTGGCCGCGGCGCGAGCGCTCGTCGAGGGCTGCCCGAAGCGCTCCTCCGGCTGGCTGCACCGGGCCTACGCGTTGCGGCGCGTAAAGACCGGAGGACTTCAGGCGGCATGGGACGCCCTGCGGCCCGCGTTTGAGAAATTTCCCGATGAACCGACGGTTCCCTACAACCTCGCCTGTTACGCCTGCCAGATGCGGCGGCTCGATGAAGCGCGCGACTGGTTGCAATGCGCGATCAAAGCCGGTGGCAAAGAGAAGGTCAAACGGATGGCGCTGAACGACGACGATCTCAAATCACTTTGGGACGAGATCAAGCGGCTTTGACTCTGGTGTACATTCGGGCGTTTTCGTGGAGCGCCGGCTCCTCGGGCGCGTTTTCGGTTGAACGCTGCCGTCGGTTTGAATTGTGGTAATTTGCCTGCACAGAAGATCGCGAACCTAATTCAAATTTTCACCGCAATGGATGGAACCGAGCCATTACACTTGTGTGACGATGCGCGTACATTGCGGTCTGATAACCATGGGCTCATGGCTTTTCCATGACAACACGGGAAAAAATCCTGGTGAGTGTCGCTGTAGTTCTATCGCTCCCCATTGTTTTGCTGCTCGGCTACGACGGGGTTTACGGGCCGATCAAGTTCCGCTACATCGTTGCGCGCGTGGAATCGGCGCGGTCAGCAGCCGAAGAGAAGCGGGCGTTCACCCTGGCAGCAAATTGGGGTCGGGTCTGGGAAGTTGAACGCTTGCGGCCGGCAGATTGGCCGGCGCGACTTTCTCGCCCTCCGAGCGACTGGCTTTTGCGTTTGGAGTGGCTCGAGTCCTCGCCTTGGAGCGGGTCTCCTTATGTTGCCTTTCGCGGCGTCATTGATACGAATAATCTCACGATCCTTTGGACCAAAAAATACTGAGGCGGGCTTGCGCGCGCCAGAATGGTCCCTCACAACAACGCCAATTGTCTCCCTGACACTTCGCCCAATCCACTGACGCCGAGTCCGATCAACCGCAGCGGCCTCGACACCAGCTTCTCTTTCGCCAGCAAAAAACAGCCGAGACGGTAAATGTCCTGTGCCTCGGTAACCGGTTCTTCCACCGAAATCTGGCGCGTCAGCGTCCGGAAATCGCTGTAACGAATCTTGACCTGGAGAGTTTTCGCCGCGAGGCGTCGGCGCTTGAGCTTCGCTGAGATGTCCGCGGCCTGTTCGCGCAGACACTTGCGCAACGTGGCGCGGTCGTCCGTATCGCGCAGAAACGTCTCCTCGCTGCTGATGCTTTTGACTTCGTCGCCCAACTCGATCGGGCGATCGTCGTCACCGAACGCGAACCGCTTGAGTTTCGGTCCGAACGAGCCGACCAGCGCGCGCAGGTCGCCCGGATGGTCCTGCAAATCGCCGACTGTTGTGATGCCCGCTTGATTGAGCGCCTGCTCCGTGACCTTGCCGACGCCATGGATCACGCGCACGGGCATTGGCCGCAAAAACAGGATTTTGTCCCGTTCGGGAATGAGCGTCAGTCCGTCCGGCTTGTGGAAATCGCTGGCGAGCTTTGCGAGCAATTTGTTCGCGGCGATACCCACGCTGGCGGTGAGGTGTCGTTCCGAGAAAATCTTCCGCTTCAATTCGCGCGCCATCGGCACCGCGCGAAAGAGCGCGTCGTCGGCGTCACTGCCCCTGCAGATCTGTGAAAGATCGAGATACGCCTCGTCAATCGACACCGGCTCGATGAGCGCGCCGCTTTCTACGACGAGGGCCATGATGCTGCGCGACTCCTCTTTGTAAGCCTCCATGCGCGGCCGGACGAAAACGCCCTTCGGGCAAAGCCGGCCCGCCGTGACGCTGGGCATCGCCGACCGCACGCCGAATTTGCGCGCCTCATAACTCGCGGCGCAAACGACGCCACGCTGTGTCGGCGGACTGCCGACGATTACCGGCTTGCCGCGCAACTCAGGGTTGTCACGCTGCTCGACGGCGGCGTAGAACGCGTCCATGTCGAGGTGGAAAATGACGCGGAACATCGAAGATGGCAGCCGGCGTCGATGCCGGCCAAAAACTCAGGTCGCGGGCAGAAAGCCGCCTGATCGCGCGTCAATTGGCCTGGAGCCGGTAAAAGGTTTTGCCCGCCCCGCCGGTCGTGGTCGTTACGCGGAACTTCGAGTTGGCGACAAGCGTTTGGAACGAAGCGGAACCGTTCGTCGTCCAGGTTCCGGCCACATCCGGCGCTTGGAGTAGTTGAAAGTTCATCCCCGCCCGGTAATTCGTCACGTCGAAATCGATTTGCACATTGGCTCCGGCCACCGATGGGCTGCCGTTGAATTGCACCGTGGCGGGCGCAATATTGGCCGCCGTGACGCGCAAAAGCGGTCCCCAGTCAAGATAGCGACCGGAGACTTGAGCGCGGACCCGCAGTGAATAGTCGCCGGAGTTGGTCGGGGAGAAAACAAACGAAGTTCCGTTGGGAATGTCGGTGACGGTAGGGTTGCTGAGTTGCTCGGCCCCCGTGACGGAAATGTTGTCAATGTAAAAGCCGACTCCGGGGCTGACGTCGTAGTAAGAACCGGAGGAAAAATCATAGGCAAAGCGGATTTGGATTTGCTGGCCAGTAAAGCTGCTCAGCGAAACCGTCCGCTGGTTGAAGCTGGTGTCGCCGTTATCGCCTGTGCCTGCCTGACTCCACACGTCCTGCCAGTTGGCACCGTTATCGGTTGAGACTTGCGCCCGAGCGACTTGATTTGGGAACGCCCAACTGAGCTGACTGTAGAAAATCAATTGGCTGCTTGCGGTCGCACGAAGGGTGGCGTTCAACGTGAGGAATTGGTCGGTCGGCGGCGTTGGTTGAGCCAGGCGAAACGAGTTGTTCCCTTGGAACTTGATGGTGCTGTCGATGACCGAGTACCCGGACGATGTCACCGCCGTGACATCGACCAGCCCATTCTCCGCGCCCTCCACTGCCGTGAACGGCACGATTTGCGTCTGCTCCCATTGATAACCGGTCGCCGCGCCAACAGGCGTGAAGGCATAAGTGTTGTTCTGATTCAATGCAGCGGGATTCGGGCCCGAAATCAGGGGCGGCGAATAGACCGGAAGATAATCCACTTTTAGGTTCATCAGACCGGAAACGGTGACCTGCTGCTGGTTGGTCGCCAGACCGGGCGCTGAGAATGTCAGTGTGTAGGTCCCATTGCCGGGCACGGGCACCGCGTAACCGCCTGAGTTCGCCGTCACTGAATGAAAGCTTGACCCGTTGACATCCACGATCACGCCGCCGATTCCCTCCGCCAGATCGTAAAAGTTGTTTGTGTTAAAATCATAATAGACAACGCCCGTAATCAGTGGCGTGGCCGATTGACGGGTACCGAGGTCTTGCGTCACCAACTGCGGCCCGACGGTCCCGTTACTGCCATCAACGACCCCGACGCCGATCTCGCGGAATGAAGCGTTGGCAATGTTTTCTCGGTGTCCCGGCGGACTTTGCATTCCACCGGGACCGTTGCCCCAGTCCACATTGAAACCCGCATGGCCATACCAGACAGATTTGGAATAGGAGAACACATTCTCGCCCAGCGAGGACCAAGGATAACCTGAAGCCGTCGCGCGTTGTCCGAGTGTGGAACCATCCGAACCGTTGTGACCCTGGAATTGATTGGTGAACATGTCGCCGCTATGCAACCGCGCGGCGTCGAGAAGTTGGGCGTTCATCGCCAGCGGCGGGGCGGCGGCAATGGCGTCAAACTGGCTTTGCATTAACGTGAGATCCACGCTGAAAAAGCCATAGGCTGACAACACGTCGGCGTCGGTGGTCGTGGCGAGACGAACGCCTTCAGCCGGTGGATCAGCCCGGGAGCGATTGATGTATTCCAAATAAAGCTGCTCTTCATCGGTTGGATCGCCGATGGAATACAACGTCGGGCCTTGCGGGTGCGGCGATGGCCGCGCTGTGCCCGGCACTCTGAACTCGACTGGCGGCGCAGGGGGAGGGGCCTGCGGTGCCGGGCCCGGTTGGATTGTTGGCGCTACGTTTCCACCAAGCGCCACCGAGTGAATCGCGCCAATAAACGCGAACAAAACAGCGGGTACGCCTGTATGATTTAGAACGGACCGCGCGGCAAGATTCGGCTTCATGTTGAGATGGCAGTTTGAAAGCGGGGCGCGCTTTCGCGAGCGATGGTCAAACATTCGCGTCGGCTTTGGGTTTCGCGGGTCGCACGGAACGCTTGGGAACTATATCGAAGATTGCCGTTCAAGAGAAACGATTTTTCTACCGTCCATAAAGCAAATTGCCAGGACCGAAAACGGGGTCATCGCGCGGCTCGGCGTCGCGCCGCTCATTTGCTTTGCTGTCCTGGACCCAAATGGCAAAAATGTCCGCCGCATGAACCGAACGACCCAGCTCGTGCTCGAAGTTTGCGCCCTTTGCGTGCGGCGTGGCAGGACGACGATTCTCCGCGATGTCTCGTGGCGGGTCGAACGCGGCCAGCACTGGGTGGTTCTCGGCGCGAACGGCTCCGGCAAGACGTCGCTGCTCAGCGCCCTGACCGGCTACCTGACGCCGTCAGCCGGCGAAATCGCCGTTCTCGGCGAGCGCTACGGCCAGACCGACTGGCGGGAATTGCGCAAGCGCATTGGTCTCGTCAGTTCGTCCGTGCGCCAGATGATGCCGGAAAATGAACCGGCCCTCGATACGGTGATCAGCGGCAAGTACGCGATGATTGATTTTTGGGGTCGCGCCACCAGGGCAGACCGCGCCCGGGCGATGCGCATCCTGCGGCGGATCGAGTGCGATTACCTGGCGGACCGGCCCTGGGCGTTTTTGTCGCAGGGTGAACGCCAGCGAGTGCTCATCGGACGCGCGTTGATGGCGCGGCCTCCGGTGCTGATTCTCGACGAACCGTGCGCCGGGCTGGATCCCGTCGCCCGCGAGCATTTCCTGCAATTCCTAAATCGCCTTGGCCGGATGCGAAACGGTCCGACACTCGTGCTCGTGACTCATCATGTCGAAGAAATCATGCCGGTGTTCAGCCACGCGTTGCTGCTCAAATCCGGCGAGGTCCTGGCAAGCGGCAAGAAGCAGACCGTGTTGCGTTCAGGGCCGCTTTCGCGGGCGTTTGGTTCGATGGTCCGCTTGCGGGTTGGACCCGGGCGGTACTCGCTCGAGGTGTCGAAGGCCGTGAACACGGTGATTTGACTTGTTTGAGACCAAATACGGGACCGCCCTTGCGCGTAATTCTTTCCTCAACAGGCTGTTTTCTCTTTCGTTTTTTGCCGGCCATTTTAAGATGCACGGATGTCCCGTGATTATTGGTTAAGCCGGACTACTCGATTCTATCAGCCACCATGTAATGGGACATGACCCGCAAAAAACGCTTGTGAAAAATTTCACGATGCGGCACTTTCTCCCGCGCTTTTGGCACTAAAGTAAATGTATCCGCGGGGAGACGGTGTCTCTGTGGACGCCAGACCCAGACCTGATGCCCATCATTAAAACAGTCGTGTTCGCGCTCGCCCTGCTGGCGTCGCCGACAATTTCTTCAGCGGCGGAGAACGTGCCGGCTGCAGCGGCATCGGCCGTCGGAGTTGAACAGGCGTTGGCGGCAGGCGCGGAGCACGGCATCCCGCAAAAGGCACAGCCGCTCGCGGGTGAACGCGGCTTGATCACGAACTCGATGCTCGTGACCTGGATTGTGGCCGCGGGTTTGATCATTTTCGCCCGCTTCGCCACGCGACGGATTCAGGAGGTGCCGAGTGGCGCGCAGAATTTCTGGGAATGGCTGGTGGAAAGCCTGCATGATTTTCTCGAAGGCATCATCGGGCATGACCTAGTCAAGAAAACGTTCTGGTTCTTTGCGACGATTTTCATCTTCATTCTGTTCACCAACTGGTTCGGATTGATTCCCGGCGTCGGCACGATTGGCTGGGGCATGCCAAAAGAGCCGGGCAGCTTTTTGCTGGTGCATGTCGGCCGCCCGCTGCTGCGCGGGGGCAATGCCGACCTCAACATGACCTTCGCGATGGCTGCCGTTTTCATGGTCTGCTGGTTCGTCTGGGCACTGCAGGCCAATGGCGTCAAGGGTTTCCTTCTCCATTTGTTCGGACCGAAGGGCGAATCCGCGGGCCTGTTGAGACTGTTGTTGATTGTGATTTTCTTCCTGGTCGGTTTCCTGGAGGTCTTTTCGATCATGTTCCGTCCGGTTTCCCTGAGCTTCCGTTTGTTCGGCAACATTTTCGCGGGCGAAAACATGCTCGAAGCGATGGCCAACCTCGTGCCCTCGCTGAAATGGCTGCTGCCGGTCCCATTCTACTTCATGGAACTGCTGGTCGGGCTGGTGCAGGCGCTGGTGTTCATGCTGTTGACGGCCGTGTTCACGATGCTGATCTGCATGCACGAGGAAGGACACGAGACCGCGCATCATTGAAAAAGATTTCAGCGGTTCGACCGTGTTCAATCGCGGGAGCCGCTGAGGAAAAAAGAAAGGACAAAAGTATGTTAATGCCAATGCTGGCAGAATTGAGTGGCAACCTGCACGTCGGTCTGGCGGCGCTCGGCGCGGCCCTCGGCGTGGGTTTCATCGGCATGAAGGCTTCGGAGGCCGTGGGACGCAATCCCGGCGCTTCGACCAAAATCCTGGTGCAATCCATCCTGGCCATCGCGTTCGCCGAGGCCATCGTGTTCTATGCCCTCTTCCTCGTGAAGGAAGTCGCGCCGGTCGCCCACTAATCGCCGGGCGCGGAGCCGTGCCGGCTCCGCGCCTGCATTAACAAACGAGTTTATGAGTCATTCAATTCTGCTTGCGGACATCGGGAGCGATCTCGCCCGGACGGCGAAAGGCACGGCCGAAACATTCGGTTTGGATCTGCCGCATTTCGTTGCGCAGGTGATCAGTTTCAGCATCGTAGCCTTCTTGCTCTACAAGTTCGCCTACAAACCCATCCTCGATGTGCTCGAGCAGCGCAGGCAGCGCATCGCCGAGGGCCTGGCCAACGCGGAGAAGATCAAACAAGAGCTGGCCAATGCGCAAACCAAAGCGCAGGAGATTTTGAATCAGGCCAGCACGCAGGCCAACAGGCTGATCGAGGAAGCCCGGGGAGCGGCGGCGAAGGTCCTGGAGGTAGAATCGCAGAAGGCCGTTGCCACGGCGAACGACATTATCACCAAGGCGCGCCAGGCGAGCGAAGCGGAACTGGCCCGCATGAAGGCGGAACTCCGCCGGGAAGTGGGACGCCTGGTGGTTGCGACCGCCGCAAAGGTCACCGGAAACATTTTGACGCCGGAACAGCAAAGCCGTCTGGCGGAAGACACGGCGTCGCAACTGGCAAACAATTGATGAAGATTTCCAAACAGGCCCGGCGCGACGCGAAGACGCTGTTCACCGCCTGCAAGGTCAACGGTTTGCTCGACGAAACCCGCGTCCGCCAGACCGTAAGCGCGGTCATCACTCAAAAACCGCGTGGCTATGTGGGAATTCTTTCGCACTTCCAGCGGCTCGTGAAGCTCGACATCGAGAGACGCACGGCGCGCGTTGAGAGCGCAGCGCAGTTGAGTGAGTCCCTCATCGCTTCAGTCAGGGCGAGCCTTGCGCAACGCTACGGGCAGGGTCTGGATGTGAGTTTCACGGTGAACCCGACGCTGGTTGGCGGGTTGCGCGTGAAGGTGAGCAGTGACGTTTTTGATGGCAGTGTGCGGGCGCGGTTGAATGCGCTTGCCGAGACCATGTAGTTTTCATGAAGCACGGAATTGAAATTCTGATATGAGCAATCTACTGCAGGAAATTGAGGCGCAAATCGCCGGCGTGAAAACGTCGGTGGCAAAACAAAACGTAGGCACCGTCCGCGAAATCTCCGACGGCGTGGCCAAGATCGAAGGCCTGACCGACGCGATGTTGAACGAGATGCTCGACTTCGGCAACGGCGTCGTCGGCCTGGCGTTGAACCTCGAGGAGACCGAGGTGGGCGCGATCATTCTGGGCGATTATCTCCAGGTTCATGAAGGCTCCGAGGTGAAGACCACGGGCAAACTGCTCTCCGTGCCGGTGGGCAAGGGATTGCTCGGCCGGGTGGTGGATTCACTGGGCCGCCCCGTGGACGGCAAAGGGCCGATCAAGGAGACCGCTTTTTATCCGGTGGAAAAAATCGCGCCCGGCATCGTGAAGCGCCGCTCGGTGAGCCAGCCGGTGCAGACCGGCATTATGGCGATCGACGCCATGATCCCGATCGGCCGCGGCCAGCGTGAGTTGATCATCGGCGACCGTTCGACCGGCAAGACGACCATCGGCGTGGACACGATGATCAACCAGGCCC
>DATNDF010000370.1 GCA_035607015.1 Candidatus Angelobacter sp.
TCCCGGTGTACGCTTACGTTTTGTCATTCACATTGCTGCTTCTTTCAAAACGCCAACACTTGGTACGGGTGGTTGACTATTCCTTACCCGACAGGGACTCGCACCCTGCAAGAGGCACCAAGCTTCGCTTGGCGCACACGATGGCAAAAAAGTTCGTAACAGCTAGTCGCTGCTGCTCTATTAAAATCCTCGAATGTCTGCTCCGTCTGGCACCACGTTGTCACATTCCAGACCCTTCAGCAGTTTCGGCAAAACCTCAAAAAAATGAGCGCAGAGCTCTATCACGGTGTCACATGTAGGCTCGATCTCCTCGTCTGTGATATAGTTCCATTGGCTCCGACTTACACCGAGGCAGGAATTGAAAGACATTCCTGCGCCCATCACCATAGGCCCGATTCCCTCGCGGTATATTAGGGGCTCCTCACTAGCGATTCCATGCATATAGTCAAGAACGGGCTTACTGCGACCGAAATAAAAAGACGTGGTAACAAACCATCCAGCGCGCTTCATCTTGAATCGCAGCATCTCTTCGTCCTCATCCGCGCGCGCCAAATCGATGCACTCGCTTCCAAACGCCGCCTTGAACTGTGCCGTCATGACTTTTCGGAGCTTCCGCTTGCCCGCGAGCTTGACAGGTTCTCCTGCCTTTTTCCTAGCCCGAATCTCTTCGCTAACGCTCAAAATGTTGCTGAAAGCCGCGTCACGCCGCGAGCGCAGCGACTCCTCCTCAGCCGAGCAGGTCTCACCCAGGGTCTTGACCGCGTTCGGGTGGGACCTTTTGACCAGACTGCGGGCCAAAACCAACTGCTCGCTTTTGGGAAGTTTCAACATGAATTGATAGGTCTTCCAAGCGCCCCCGGCCTTGAACAAGCGCAGGGTGGGAAACGACTCCTCAATCTCCTTCTCAAATTCCGAAATCGACCAGAGATAGTATCGGATGTCGAATTCCCTTTTCGCTTCTGAAAACTTCATTTCTGTATTTAGCATCAACCGCTGGCCTTAGTCAAAAAGCTCCCATGAGCGCATTCTGGGCGGCTATACCAACCGAATCTTCGTCCTCAGCGTTCTCAGCCACTGCCGTTTGCACGGCTTTTCTTTTCACGATCTGCGGAATACTAAACACATGGTGCAAGATCATCCCCGGCGGTGTGATGGGAGAACCCACCGCCGTTATCTCGTTAAGACCTACATTAAACGCCAGTGGTGGCCGATAGCTGGTACCACGATGCCAGCCGCCGGTCGGGTCCAGGCAGCTAAGTAGGCTTTCGCCAAAGCCAAGCCAAGTTGAGGGCGTTGTGCGGCCTCGCTTTTTTGCCAGGCGGATGCGTTCGGCTTCCTGTCGGTTTGAAGTGCAAAGGCTCTTCTGCTCTCCGGAGACTGAGTCTTCGAGATAGTAAGTATGCCCGCGTTTGAAAAGCCAATACCGCTGCTTCTGCTTCATAGCACGTTTCCTCACCACGGTAAGGGAGACGAGCTACTCTGTGTCAGGAAGCACTGACCGAGTAATGAAGGAGTGCGAGCGAATTCTAAAGAGATGCTCGCTGAGCACCTTCAGACCCTGACAGTTTCCCTGACAGTTGGGGTCTTATTGCCCTCCTCCTCCGAAACGCGCCGTTACCCGCAAACGACTTGGTTGAATGGCTCCAGAGGTAGGGCTCGAACCTACAACCCATCGGTTAACAGCCGATTGCTCTACCATTGAGCTACTCTGGATCCCAAATGGCCGGTCAATCTACAAACCGCTGTTGGCACCGTCAACAGTTGATTTCCGCGATTCAGTTCCGCTGGCAGCGCGGACAATAGAACGTGCTCCGCGCAGCCTGGACGATGCGTTTGACGGGCGCCTTACAGACCCGGCAGGGACGACCCTGCCGGTCATAAACCTGCAACCGCTCTTCATAAAAATCTGGCGGGCTCCCGGCGTTCCCGTAATAAAACACACCGCCATCATTTGTTCTCCCGGTCCAGTCGAGCGACACCGTGCCGCCGAATTCCACGGCCTTGACCAGCACCTGGCGAATGCTGCGCCAGAGACGCCGCACCTGGTCACGTGTGAGTTTCCGCGCCGCCAGTCGCGGCGAAACGCGCGCCGCGAACAAGGCTTCACAGGCATAAATATTCCCAACCCCGGCCAGCAGGGATTGATCGAGCAGTTTGATTTTGATTCCCTGGGAAGACCGCTTCAGTGCCGCCGCGAAATACTCAACGGTGAATTCCTTGCCGAGCGGTTCCGGTCCCAACCCGCGCTGCGCTGAAAGGTCGAGAGTGAACCGCCCGAAACGGCGCGTGTCCTCAAAGATGAAACGCTGCCTCCCGAGATCAAGCGCGACGGCAGTGTGTCTGGGCAGCGGCGCGCCGGCCGGTTGCAAGAACATGCGCCCCGTCATGCCGAGGTGGCCAGCCAGGAGAAACGTCCCCTTCCCGTCTGCACGCCGCAATGCAAACATGAGATACTTGGCGCGCCGGATGAGGTTCACAAACACCGCCCCGTTCAACGCGTGACTCAACTGCGCCGGCTGTGTCGGCCGGAGGACCCGCGCATGACGGACTTCGACACCACGAATGGTTTTGCCTTTCAGCAGCGGAGCGAGATGCCTCACGAGAATCTCAACTTCGGGCAGTTCCGGCATGAAACGGAGGTTACCCGTAGCGGTAAGGCGGCGAAAGCGAGAACGTGTTCGGCAGATGGCGGATCTCGCGCACCGCGCCATCGCGCAACAGTACTTCCACGATGTCGAAGCGGATCTTCACGGACGGGTTATGAAGCAGCCTGACGTAATCCAGCGCCGCCCGCGACAAACGCCGGCGCTTGTTTGCATTCACGGCGGCGGCGGGTCGGGTCCAGTCTTCGGAGGAACGCGTCTTGACCTCGACGAAAACAAGGCAATCGCGGTCGCGAAAGACCAGATCAATTTCGCCGCGTGGCGAACGGAAGTTGGCGGCGAGAAATTTCAGCCCGACCCGGCGCAGATGTTTTTTCGCGGCTTTCTCGCCGAGTTTGCCCCGCCGCAAGTGCTCGGCCTCCCGGTCGGAAACGAACGCCGTCTTGATGCTCGACCACAATCCCATCAGAACAGCTCCGCCTGTCCCGCCGCTTTGAGCGGCGCGAAACTCCTGCGGTGAATCGCGCAGGGACCGTGTTTTTCCAGGGCGGCGAGATGGCGCGCGGTCCCGTAGCCCTTGTGTTCAGCGAATCCATACGCAGGAAACTGCCGGTCGTATTCAAGCATCAGACGGTCACGTGTGACCTTGGCAAGAATGCTGGCAGCGGCGATGGAAAAACTCCGCGCGTCGCCCTTCACCAGCGCGGTCTGAGGAAACCGCAGCGACGTCACCGGCAGCCCGTCCACCAGCACGTGCTCGGGCGGCGGCCGCAACTGCGCGAGCGCTTCGTTCATGGCGCGGTGCGTGGCCTGCAAAATATTGATGCTGTCGATCGTCCCAACCTCCATGCGGGCGACGGCAAACCTGACGGCTGGGTCGCCGGTAAGAGCGGCAAAAAAACTCTCGCGCCGTCCCGCCGCCACCTGCTTTGAGTCATTCAAGCCCTCGAGCTCGGGTGGAAGTCCGCCCGAAATCCATTCCATGGGAAACAACACAGCGGCGGCGACAACCGGACCGGCGAGCGGACCGCGTCCGGCTTCGTCCACGCCGGCGATGAACTTCAGTCCGCGCCGCGTCAATGCGCGCTCGAACTCAAACCGGTCCGGAGTGTCATGAGAAGCCAGCCTGACCACGGATGGAATCTGCCGAGGCGCGGCGAAAATGGAAACCAAAATTGCGTGCGGGGCGATCGACAATCGTGGCAGCATGGCCACGTGAGCAGAATTGTCGGCATTGACCTGGGCACCACCAATTCATTGGTGGCCACAGTGGATTCGGGAATTCCGCTGGTCATAGCAGATGCAGACGGGCGGCGGCTGACGCCGTCGGTCGTTCATATCCCCGCGTGCGGCGCAGAACCGGTCGTCGGACACGCGGCGAACCGCGCGCGGGTTTTGAAACCCGCTGAAACGGTCTATTCAGTCAAACGGTTCATCGGACGGCGCGGTGGTGAGATTTCCCCTGAAGAGATGCAGGTTACTTATCCGGTGAACGCCGGGGGCGCGAGACCGGCCACGATCAACATTCACAATCACGATTACACGCCGGAGGAGATTTCCGCCGAAGTTCTCAAGAAATTGAA
Source organism: Candidatus Angelobacter sp. (assembly GCA_035607015.1). Lineage (NCBI taxonomy): Bacteria > Pseudomonadati > Acidobacteriota > Terriglobia > Candidatus Angelobacter > Candidatus Angelobacter sp. Next base: position 4,187 of record DATNDF010000370.1, read on the forward strand.
GTGCGATGCCGCAGCGTTCCTCGGCGAAGCCGTCACCCGCGCCGTCATCACGGTCCCGGCGTACTTCAACGATGCGCAACGCAACGCCACGAAGAAAGCCGGCGAACTGGCGGGCCTCTGCGTTGAGCGCATCGTGAATGAGCCGACGGCTGCTGCGCTGGCGTATGGTCTCGACAAACTCAGACAGCGCTCAAAAATCGCCGTTTACGACCTGGGCGGCGGCACCTTCGACCTCTCGATTCTCGAATTGAACAACGGCGTCTTCCAGGTGCTCGCGACGAACGGCAACACGCGCCTAGGCGGCGACGATCTTGACCGGCGCATCGTCGATTTCCTTGTCGAAAAAATCAGGGCCGCGGGCGGGCCGGATTTGAGGCACGGCGCGGGCGCTCCGCCCGTCACGGTCGGCTCGACGCCGATGAAAGGCACTCCCTCAAGCCCGGACGAAACGGGGCACCCGCGTGACCTTGAAGACCTCGCAATGCTCTCGCGCATTCGCGAAGCCGCTGAACACGCGAAGATTCGTCTTTCGGCGGAAACCGAAGTCGAAATCGCGCTGCCCTTCCTCGCGGCGGATTTCAGCTTCCACCATCGAATGACACGGAACGAGCTGGAGGACCTGACCCGCGATGTCGTGGCCCGGACACGTTCGCATTGCCTGCGCTCGCTCGCCGACGCGAAACTGGAACCACGCGATCTGGATCAGGTGATCCTTGTCGGCGGGCAGACGCGGATGCCGCTGGTCCGGAGGTTCGTCGCCGACCTGTTCGGCTGCGCGGAATTCGAAGAAACGCGTGGCGACGTTCGCCCTGGCACGACGCCACACAAACCGAAGGGGCCGGCGCTCAACACGTCGCAGAATCCCGACGAAGCCGTTGCCCTCGGCGCGGCGATTCAGGCCGAAATTCTTTCCGGAGGTTTCAAAAACATGCTGTTGCTCGACGTGACGCCGTTGTCACTCGGCATTGAAACCTTTGGCGGCCTGATGAACGTCATCATTCCGCGCAACTCGACCATTCCCGTAAAGGCGGGCGAGCTGTTCACCACGGCCGTGGACAATCAACGCAGCATGTTGATCCACGTCTTGCAGGGCGAGCGCGAGCGGGCAAGGGACAACTGGAGCCTGGGCAGGTTCACGATTGAATTCGAACCCGCGCCCAAAGGCGTGGCGCGCGTTGGCGTGCAGTTCGAAATCGACGCGAACGGCATCCTGCAGGTGCTGGCGCGCGACACCCGAACAGGTCTGCAAAAAGTGGTGGAGGTGAAATCGGCTGTGGACGTGGACGATGCCGAGGTCCAAAAGATGGTGGAGGAATCCGTCGAACACGCCTTCGAGGATCTGAGCGCGCGTCAGTGGATTGAGGCACAGTTACGCGCCCGCGAAACCATCAGCGCGACCCGCAAGGCACTCGTCGAATGGTCCGGCGAGATTGATGCCAGCTACAAGGCGCGGATTGAAGACGCGCTGAAACGCACAGAAGACTTGCTGAGCAGCGACGATTCGCCCGGTGACCCCGTGAAACTAAAAGCCGTGTTGTCGGAACTGGATGAAATCACACGGCCACTCGCTGATGTCGTGATGGACAAGGCGATGGAATCGCTTCTGCGGAAACGGGGAGTAATCCAATAAATCGGCGCGAACCTGAACGGCCCGCTTATGCGCGTTCCTCGCGAGGCTTGAGATCCAGCTTGGCGAAAGGATTGTTCTCGAACGCTCCCGGCGCGGACCTGGAGGCAACGACGGCGTCTGACCTGTTCACTTCGATTTTCGTCCCCGCGGCGGACTGATCGTGTTCGTTCGGAGCGCCGTTACCCTGCCCCGTGTAAGCCGGTTGATTTGGATTCTTCGCCCGCTTGTTGCGCGGCAGCGGACTCAGCATCAGATTGATGCCTTTGCCGATGAGTTTCGGATCCGCGTCCGGATGGCCGAACGGGGCGACTTCCTTGATGAAGTTTTTAACCACCTGGTAACCGAACTCCTGATGCGCCATTTCGCGTCCCCGAAATCGCAAGGTAACCTTCACCTTCATGTCGTCGCACAAAAAGTCGATGGCGTGGCTGAGTTTGACGCCGAAATCGTGCGGGTCAATCGTGACGCTGAGTTGGATTTCCTTAACTTTGTTGGCGTGCTGGTGTTTCCTGGCTTCTTTGTCCTTCTTCGCCTGCTCATATCGGAACTTGCCATAATCAACGAGGCGGCAGACGGGCGGGGTCGCATTGGGCGCGATTTCCACGAGGTCCACTCCCTGGGCGCGGGCCAGATTGATCGCCTCGCCGAGCTGCAAAACACCGAGTTGTCTGCCGTCGTGTCCAACGACCCGGACTTCGCGGGCCCGGATTTTTCCGTTAACCCTGACGAATGAACCAGTGAAAGGAGAAGAACGAGGAGAGAACGGGCGGCTCAAGACACCCCCAACGGTTGAGACTTGTTCATGCGGCAGTTGCTGTCAATCCGGCCGGCATATTTCGATATGCCGCATATATAGTCAGAACACCCGTTTTTGCAAGTCAAATATCGGCGCCGACTCGGTCCGTTCCGGGGCGTTTTTGACGTGTCATCCCGCGCGTGTCTCCCTATCTTTGCGCCACTTTTTATGGCGACGATCAAGCCTTTTGCGGCGCTCCGACCGAAACCAGAACTGGCCGAAAAAATCTGCGAACTGCCTTACGACGTGATGTCGTCTGAAGAAGCGCGCCGGATCGCGGCGGATAATCCGCTCAGTTTCCTTCACGTGAGCAAGCCGGAAATCGATCTCCCGCCGGGCACAGACCTTTACGCAGCGAAAGTTTACGCGAAGGGAAAGGAGAACTTTGCGAAACTGATTTCGCAAGGCGCGCTCGGGCAGGATTCGTGGCCGTGCTTTTATCTTTACCGCCAGGTGATGGGCGGACATTCGCAGACCGGCCTGGTCGCCGTCGCGAGTTGTGAAGAGTACCTCGACGGCATCATCAAAAAGCACGAGTTGACACGACCCGACAAGGAGGATGACCGCGTGCGGCACGTCGAAGCCCTGAACGCCCAAACCGGCCCCGTATTTCTCACCTGTCGGGCGGCGGCCGAACTCGACGAACTGGCCGCGAACAAAACCAAAGAGGGTCCGGACGTTGACTTCACCGCGCCGGACGGCGTGCGTCACGCGGCGTGGAGGATTTCCGACTCGCGGGTAATTGCGGGAATTGAAGAGGCATTTTCGAAAATCCCGGCGCTTTACATCGCTGACGGACATCATCGCAGCGCGGCGGCAGCGCGCGTTTTCCAGTCGCGCAAAGGCGCGGGCCACAGCGCGTGGTTCCTCGCGGTGATTTTCCAGCACCATCAGATGCAGATCCTGCCCTACAATCGCGTGTTGAAAGATTTGAACGGCCTGACTTCCGCGCAGCTTCTCGAAAAACTCGACGGCGTGTTTGTCATCAAATCCGACGGTGCGGCCAGTCCGACACGCAAGCACGAGCTTGGTTTGTTCATCAACGGGAAATGGCACACGTTAATTTTCCGTCCGAAGTTCGCCGCCACGGCCGACCCGATTGAGAAGCTCGACGTGACGCTGCTCCAGAAATACGTGCTCGACCCCGTCTTCGGCATTGACGATCCGCGCACGAGCAAACGAATCAACTTCGTCGGTGGCATCCGCGGCACAACCGAATTGGAGAAGCTGGTCAACAACGGCGAATACGCCTGCGCCTTCTCGATGTTCCCGACCGGCATCGAAGACCTGATGACCATCGCCGACGCCGGCGGGATCATGCCGCCCAAGAGCACATGGTTCGAGCCGAAGCTGCGTGACGGAATGTTCTGTCACATGATCGCCTGACACCACGAACCGTGATCGATCCGGCCGCCGCCGTCTGTGCCTCTCGTTTCGCATTTTATGTTTTTCGCCTCTGTGATTTAATTGTGCCGTGGCCACGACCCGCCTCCAACGCAGCCTGCGCGTGACTTTCCTGGGCATGGTCGCCAACACACTGCTCGCCGCTGTGAAAATGGCTACAGGCGTCATCGGACATTCTCATGCCCTGGTCGCCGACGGCGTTGAGTCGCTGGCCGACCTGTTCAGTTCGATCATCGTCTGGCGCGGTCTGGTGGTGGCGGCCGCACCGGCTGACGAAGATCATCCCTACGGCCACGGAAAAGCCGAACCGCTCGCTGCGGCGGTCGTCTCAACCATGCTCCTGCTGGCCGCGGTGGGCATCACGGTTCAGGCGATTCGAGAGATCGTGCAGCCGCATCGCGGGCCGTCGGCTTACACGCTGCTTGTGCTGGTCGTCGTGGTCGTGATCAAGGAATCTCTTTTTCGTTTCGTGCTGCGCGAGGGTATTTCCGTCGAAAGTTCGGCCGTCCGGACGGACGCGTGGCACCACCGCAGCGACGCCATTACTTCCCTGGCCGCAGGGATCGGCATCAGCGTCGCGCTGATTGGCGGCAAGGATTACGAAATGGCCGATGACGTCGCGGCGATCGTTGCGGCAGGCATCATCGCGTGGAACGGGTGGCGTCTGCTGCGTCCGTCACTGGACGAGCTGATGGACGCCTCGCCCGACCCGGTGGTCGCGGAACGAGTGAGGGATATCGCCGAAGCCACTGTCGGCGTTGCCCGGGTGGAAAAGTGCATCGTGCGCAAAATGGGCTACCATTTCTTTGTCGATATGCACCTGGAGGTGGACCCTCAAATGACCGTGCAGCGTGCTCATCAGATCGCACATGAGGTGAAGGATCAGGTGCGCACTCGCTTTCCCGAGGTTTACGACGTGCTGGTGCACATCGAGCCGGCCGGACAAAGAGCGGAAGGTGGATACCTGAAACCCGAGGTTGGGGGCCGGATGCCGGAGGTCTGATTTCCGTCGAAGGATCGCCCTTATCCCGGTTTTTTGCTTTTCTATTCCGGCGGCGTCGCGTTAATTCGCCGCGGGCTTGTTGGACTCAACTATGAAAATTGTTCTGGCTTATTCGGGCGGGCTCGACACCTCTGTGTTGCTCTCGTGGATCAAGGAAAAATACGACGCGGAGATGATCGCGTTCTGCGCAAACATCGGGCAGGAGGACGAACTCACCGGCCTCGAAGCAAAGGCGAAGAAAACCGGCGCTTCGAAGATTTACATTGATGACCTCCAGGAGGAATTCGCGCGCGACTTCATCTTCCCCATGATCCGCGCCGGGGCGATTTACGAGGGACAGTACTTCCTCGGTACGAGCATCGCGCGCCCGCTCATCGCCAAACGCATGGTCGAGATTGCGCGCAAAGAGAAGGCCGCCGCCATTGCCCACGGCGCGACCGGCAAGGGCAACGACCAGGTGCGCTTCGAACTCACCGCCGCCGCGCTCGCGCCGGATTTGCAGGTCATCGCGCCGTGGCGGGACGCGCGGTATCGCAGCGAATTTCCCGGGCGGCAGGAGATGATTGATTATTGCGAGCGCCACAAGATTCCCGTGCAAGCCAGCGCGAAGAAACCGTTTTCCTCCGACCGCAACCTGCTGCACATCTCCTACGAGGCGGGCATTCTCGAAGACCCGTGGCTGGACGCGAGCGCGACGAAATATCGCGGCTCGTTCACCACACTCTCCGTGTTCCCCGAAGACGCGCCGGACAAGTCGGAGTTCGTCACGCTGGATTTCGCGAAGGGCAATTGTGTGGCCGTGAACGGCAAAAAGCTTTCGCCGCTCGGCGTGATGCGCGCGTTGAACAAACTCGGCGGCAAACATGGCGTCGGGCGCGTGGACATGGTGGAGAACCGTTACGTGGGCATGAAATCGCGCGGCGTGTATGAGACGCCCGGCGGCGCGATTTTGCATTTCGCACATCGGCAGATCGAGAGCCTCACTATGGATCGCGAGGTCATGCACCTGCGCGACTCGCTCATCCCCCGCTACGCGGAACTGGTGTATTATGGTTACTGGTTCGCGCCCGAACGGCTGGCGTTGCAGGCGCTCGTGACCGAGAGCCAGAAGAACGTGACCGGCACGGTGCGCGTGAAACTTTACAAGGGCAACATCATGGTCGCCGGCCGCAAATCCCCGGTGAGCCTCTACAACCCGCACATTGCTACGATGGAAGCCGACCCGACCAAAGCCTACAACCAGGACGACGCGACGGGCTTCATCCGGCTCAACGCGCTGCGCCTGAAAGTGGCGGCGAAGGTGCATGGGAAGAAGAAGTGAATAATAATGCATCCTGAAGCGAATCGTGTAGTCTGATTTCGATGCTAACCCGGTTGCAAGTTTCAGGCTTCAAGAACTTGGTGGACGTCGATGTCCGCTTAGGGCCGTTCACGTGCATCGCCGGGCCAAATGGCGTCGGCAAATCAAATCTCTTTGACGCGATATTGTTTATCAGCGCGTTGACTGACCGAACCTTGACGGAAGCAGCACTCTCCGTCAGATCCGAGTCGGAACGAACCGGTGACTTGCAAGGGATTTTTCATCGAGTCGGAGTGACTCGCGCGGATAGGATTAGGTTTGAAGCGGATATGATTCTTCCCCCAAGCGGAGTGGATGAACTCGGTCAACCGGTTGAAGGATCGAGCACATTTGTCCGTTACTCGCTGGTGTTGGGTCTGCGGCCCGAAAGCTCACCCGATCAAGAAGCTGGCCTTTTGGAGTTGATCGAAGAAACCCTCGTGCCACTGCGATTGACTGACGCCACACGGCACTTGCTATTCCCACACTCAATCGAATGGCGAAAGTCGGTGTTAAAAGGGCGTCACACGGCAAAATTCATTTCAACAGAAGAAGACGGCAATCAGCGAACGGTCCGGCTTCACCAAGATGGTCGTTCCGGCCGTTTGTTCAAGCGCCCAACGACGAGCCTGCGGCGCACGCTACTCAGCACAGTTCAAGCGGGCGAATACCCTACAGCGATGCTAGTGCGGCGAGAAATGCAGTCTTGGCGCATGTTGCACTTGGAAAGCTCCGCGCTGCGACGGCCCGACCCATTTACTGCCCCCACGAAAATGACGCCCGAAGGTGCTCATTTGCCAGCTGCGCTAAACCAACTCGCCCGTCACAACGGAAATGGCACAAATGGGCGTGCTGACAATGTTAAGGAGAGTGCTGTGCTCGCCAGTGTTGCAAATCGCTTGGCCGAATTGATTGAAGACGTTCGCGAAGTTCGAGTTGACCGGGACGAGACGCGACAGTTGTTCACAGTCCAAGTGACAACACGCGACGGGACGATTCACCCAGCGAGTGCGCTTTCAGACGGCACATTGCGTTTTCTGGCGCTGGCCGTCACAGAGTTTGATCGCCAAAGCGGCGGCGTGTTGTGTTTTGAAGAGCCCGAAAATGGTATCCATCCGCGACGCATTCATTCAATGCTTCGCCTGTTGCAAGACATCGCAACAGATACTGAGTCGCCAGTAGATGAAGATAATCCGCTGCGGCAGGTGATAATTAACACCCACTCCCCTTCAGTTGTGCTACAGACACCAGAGGATTCGCTGCTGGTCGCAGAATTGGCAGAAGGCGTCAGAGCGACAGATGGTCAGAACAAAAAGCCGCCGGTCAGATTTCGCCAGCTACTATTCAGTTGTCTCGAAGGTAATTGGCGTCAGAAGGTGGAAGGACATCGCATCACTGGCAAAGGCAACCTACTTGCGTATTTGAACCCTTCAGCGGCTGAACGCGATTCAGATGTGGAAAAGAAACGCGTGATGGATCGCAGCGACGTACAGATGTTGCTGACATTCCCATCCGGTGCATAAGCCTCATGCGTTTCACCCTCGTTTCAGATGGGCCATCTGATGCTGCATTACTTCATCCATTGAAGTGGCTTCTCCAAGCCAACGGGGTAAACCAACCAATCGAACCGGCGTGGGCTGACTTGCGGAGTTTTCCAAAACCATTCCCAAGTCTTGAGCTTAAGATCCGCACTGCGGTCGAACTTTTCCCGTGCGAACTATTGTTTGTGCATCGAGATGCCGAACGCGAGCCGCGTGAAAACCGCGTGAACGAAATTCGTTCTGCAATCCAGCGCATTTCCGCCGATTTCTTTGCAGAGCGTCCGTATGCCTGCGTCGTGCCTGTAAGAATGACCGAAGCATGGTTGCTCTTTGACGAAGCTGCAATTCGCCACGCAGCGGGCAATCCAAACGGAACTACTCCGTTGAACCTTCCATCAGTTTCAAGGGTTGAGGATTTACCCGACCCCAAGGCAGTGCTTAATGAGGCGCTGCTGCAAGCTACCGATAAACCGACTCGTCGGCTCAAAAAATTCAGGACTGGACTGGCCGTTCAGCGC